>JAGVBM010000144.1 GCA_020059765.1 Bacillota bacterium | reverse complement strand
GACCGCGTGCTGGAAATGCGGCGCAGGCAGATCTTCCATCAGTTCATCCAACCGATTCAATCGATCTTCAAGCTTGTCCATAAACTTGTCAAGTGTTTGCAGATTGTACTCCGCATCATTTTTCGCCATGTGCAAGCTTTGAAACAGAATATGTTGATTTGGCATGCTCATTCCTCCCCTTTGGCAATGGAATCCCCCATAACTGTTCGTACTAAAAGATTCGAACCTCTTGCATAATAAATGACGGTCACCCAAGTGAAAATTGGCTGGATATTTCATCCAGCCTGTCATTTTCGGAATTAGTATGCAAATAGGACAAGTGAATGGGACGGGGTGCGAAAAATGGCGAATGTTGGTGTATACTAGGAAGGCGAAATGAGGTGGAAGCGATGGCGGGAACAGAGGGTGAAACGGAAGCACGACTGTATCGGGAACTTTCGTTGACCGAATTTTGCCGGGAAGTTAGTTATCCTGACATTCCCAGCCCTGCAGGCGGTGCGGTGATTGCCGCCGTCGGTGCAATGCTGGCCAGCCTTGCCGGACTGGTGGTTCGCGTATCCGCTTCGCAGATCGGCGAGGACTGGCAGCGAATCGCGGACGAAACGCGGCAATGAGCGGAAAACCTGCTGCGCTTTGCGGACGAGGATGTGCAAGCAGCGGCCCAGTTGATTCGCGGCGAGGGTTCGGCGTGTGTGCGCCATCAGATTGCCGTGCCGTCAAAGATTGCCTCCAGGCTGCTGAAAGTCCTGCAGTTGACAGAAGATGTGGCGGACCGGACGAATCCGTCGGTTCGTGCCGATGTGCGCGCCATCGCCCACCTGGGTCGCGGCGCGGCGGATGCGATTTTTGAAATTGAAATGTGCGATATCGAATGGGGCGGCGGCGGAGATCCCGTACTGCTCGCCCGAGTTGAGGAATGGCGGCGGTTGGCCCATCAGGCGGCAGACCGAATTTTGGAAAAGGCAAGGGAAGAAGCATGGCAAAAATGACGGAGACCATACCGGTCCGGAAAAACCAAATGATTGAGCTATACATCACCGGCCAGGGACACGAAGGGGAAGGCGTGGGCAAATACGAAGGCTACGCCTTGTTTGTACCGGGCGCCCTGAGTGGAGAACAGGTCAGAGTCAGGGTGACGAAACTGAACAAAAACTACGGATTCGCCCAATTGCTCGAGGTGATGCAACCGTCGCGGCACCGGGCGCAGCCGCCCTGTCCGATCTATCATCAATGCGGCGGCTGCCAGCTGCAGCACATGACCTATGAGGGACAACTGCAGCACAAACGTCAAATCGTGGCGGACGCTCTTGCGAGAATCGGCAAACTGGAAGGAGTGCCGGTGCATCCGACCTTGGGCATGGACGAGCCCTGGAAATACCGGAACAAGTCGCAGGTGCCGGTGGGATGGGTGGACGGCCGGATGGTCGCCGGTTTTTACGCGCCGAGAACGCACGAGATTATCGACATGCAGGGGTGCCTGATCCAGCACCCGTACAGCGACGAGATCGTGAATACAACGAAGCGGATTTTGAATGAGTTGGGGATTCGGCCGTACGATGAAAAGGGGCATCGGGGATTGGTGCGCCACATTGTCGCGCGGGTCGGGTATCATACAAAGGAAACCATGGTGGTGCTGGTCACCAAAGAAAGGGAAATTCCGCATAAACACAAGCTGATCGAACAGTTAAGGGAGTGGATTCCGCATTTGGTGTCGATCATTCAGAACATCAACCCGTCGATCACCAACGTCATTTTCGGGCAGGAAACGGTGACGCTATGGGGGAAGGACACCATTGAAGACCGGATTGGCGACATCCGCTTCTCGATCTCGGCCAGGTCGTTTTTCCAGGTTAATCCGGTGCAGACGAAAGTCTTGTACGACAAAGCGTTGGAGTACGCCCGGCTGAACGGGGACGAAACGGTGATTGACGCGTACTGCGGCATTGGCACGATCTCCTTGTTCCTGTCACAACAGGCAAAACGGGTCATCGGTGTCGAGGTGGTGGCCGATGCGATCGAAGACGCGAAGATCAATGCGGAATTGAACGGGATCGAGAATGTCGAATTCCTGGTGGGGCAAGCGGAACAAGTGATTCCGGAACTGTTCGAAGCCCGGGGGCTGCGCCCCGACGTGGTTGTGGTTGACCCGCCGCGCAAGGGACTGGAAGAAGCGCTCCTGCAGACGATTGTCGACATGCAGCCGGAGCGGGTTGTCTATGTCAGCTGCAACCCGAGCACCTTGGCCCGTGACCTGCGCTACCTGGAGGATCGGGGGTACAAAACCCAGGAAGTCCAGCCGGTGGATATGTTCCCGCAGACGTTTCATGTGGAGTCGATATCGTCATTGATTTTGGAAAAATAGGGGATTTGTGTAATTGTCGGTGGAGCAGCGAACGTCTACCAACAATCATAAGGAACAAGGCGTGGTTTGACGATGTCATATAATTCCTGTAGTATGAGATCAACAGATCCCACCACGCCTCTTTACAATGCGTACCAAGGTGGGCCTTTTTATTGTTGTTTTTGACCAAGCAGCGATTCAACAACTGACTCTATATCAAATGGTCTTGCTCCCGTCATAGGCGGGCATCTTGCATGACAAAGCTTTCGCGAATATTCCACGATTTTGTTATAATGAAATGGAGGTGAGTGGCATGAACCAGTTAAGCGATCAAGCTAAGGAAGAGCTTTTACATGCGCTGGAAGGCAGGCAATCCGGCCTTTTCGTTATTGAGGGCAAACTGGTTTCTGTAGAAGTGGAAAACTTTGAGCTGATCGCGGAAGATGATTCCGAACTGGACTTGGCCCACGAAATTGAGGACTATCCCGAACTGAAAGCTTCTCTGCAAAAATACTTGGATAATCTCGACATGAAAGGGTACACGGCAAGCGAATTGAAGGAGAAGCGCCGTGGCAGAAGGAAATAACCGGCCCTTCCGTATTATTTTTAAGGACGAGTTTGATTTGTGCCTGGATCGAATCGAGAATTTCTTTTCGGCGGATCACCTATGGAAAAAGCAAGCATATGCTGCTGAACTATTTGATTTATTACGCCGTTCACGAACGTGATCGCGTTGTGGATGTCATCAACATTCTGCCTTCAAGAACGAAACGGAAACGTGTGACAAAATAGGCTTTATTTGAAATCATACGGATTGATTCGACCGTTCCAACGGGACGGTCTTTTTTCATGTCTTTTTTCGGATAAGGAAATGGAGGAAAAACGCTATGAAAAATATTATCCTCTATGGCGAACGGCAAGTGGAACGGCGGTTCGAGGGCGATCAGAGCCTAACCTTCCTTTTATGCGCTTTGTTGAAAAGGCGCTTCAAAGGCGGCCGATCATGAGGTATAATTCGACTGCACCCCCTCTCCCCGGAAACGGGGGAAAACCGATGAACGTAGGCGCATACATTCGGGTCTCGACGGTGTCTGAAGAGCAGGACACGTCGGTCATCAATCAGGAGGAGGGGCTGAACGATTACTGGACTTGCCCCAGTTTGCTTGACACAAAGTTAAGACCAAACGTTTACAATCGCAGAAATTGTGGGAGAGGTGTTTCCGAATATGAAATCACTCATTTTCTCGATCCTGATTGTGATTTCTTCCGGCTGGCTCGGCCTTGGATTGGATATGCTTTTAGGCAACGACGTCACCGAAGGGCTGGGCAAGCTTTTCTTGCTGATGCTGCCCACTCTGGCCATGGTTTTGTTCAGCATCAAAAGACTTGGTTCACTCGGCTTTCATCCTCACTTCAAAAGGCACTACAAATGGTATCTCTTTGCCGCGTTGTTTGATATCGCCGCCTTCTTGATCATCACCGGCATCGGATACTTGGCAGGCGGCATCGAGGAACGCATGACGGGCGATCTCTTTTCCACCATACTAACCGCGTCGATTGCTACACTGCCGGTTTTGTTTGTCAAAAACATATTTGAAGAGATCAATTGGCGCGGCTTTCTTTTTCCAAGACTGCATGAGTACATGGGCTACCAATCCGCCTCTTTTTTGTCCAGCCTGATATGGGCCACTTGGCATCTGCCCCTGTGGCTGGTCATGACGCCGCGCACACTGCTGCTTGAGTATTCCCCTTACCAGAACGTCGTTGTTTTTGTGGTGACAGCGTACCTTGCACTCCTCAACATGGGCTTCTTGTATAATCGGATTCGTCTGTCGACGGGGAGCGTCTGGCCAACAGTCTTGTTGCACACGATGAACAACGCCATCGTTGCGGCGCTGTATGCAAACCTGCATTATATGAAGTGGTTTATAAGTCCAGGTATCAATGGGATCTTGTATTTTGCCATCTTACTGCTGGTGAACCTTTATCTGGAGATCAAGCACCCGAGCAAGCCAGAACAGCATGCTTAGGGAAGCGGAGGGTAATCAGAAACATCCGTTCCCTTCGGATAGAGCAAGGCATCATACAGGTTTTCGGGCTGGTACGACGTGCGCTTACCCGAAAAAACTCCTAGCAGAGTCAAACGAACCGCTCCAGCAGAAGGCTCTACTATTCCAAAGGTTTACACTAATGGAATTGAATCCTCATGTAACGGGTGATGATAAGCCAAAGGTACTTGAGTTACTTGACTTGTCCATTCATCAAGCGCGACCAAGTCTTCTGCATTCACTTGTTGAATAGAGGTCTTTCCCAGCGCTTGAACGCCTATCTTCATTTCTTCAACAAATGAATGGAAAAAGTTTTTGAGATGGCAGGCTGCTTCCTCCGCATCAAACTGATCCTTCAGGCTGCCGGAATAAAAAATTATTTCTGTGGGCGGCTCAAAGGGGAGGGTTTTTGTCGCTTGTATATGGGTCATGGCGAATAAAGGAGCCGTTGCCATATATACTGCATCTGCACCTAAGGCTAACGCTTTCAGGCAATCTCCCGGAGTAAAAAAACCTCCGCCAATTAGAAGAGTAATTTGTTCTTTTACCCCCCTCTTTTTTAAATAGTGCACGGCGCGTGATAGAGCATAGATGGTTGGGAGCCCAAAATCATCCTCTAAAATAGGAGGAGATCCTTTAGTCCCTGCTTGTCCGCCATCTATGGAGATAAAATCCACTTTGGACTGAATACAAATTTCAAGATCTTCTTCGAGTCTTTGGCTGGCACAGATTTTTACACCAATAGGGACACCACCTGTAATGGATCGCAGATAATCAACTACGGTTGTGAGGTCGCCGGGCTCATTGATTTCTTTATGACGGGATGGGAGAATCGCGGTCTCTCCTGGTTTCAACCCCATGATTTCTCGCGCCTTTCCTTGCAGATAGTGGGGTTGAATTTGTGACGACGCAGAGGCATGAGCTCCTTGCCCAAGGTGAATCTCTATTGCGTCAGCCTGTTTTAGGATCTCCGGATCTTTTGACCACTTGGCTTTTCCGTATTGGAGGATGAGATACTTTGCGTGTGCACGATCTTCCGGCAAAAAACCTCCTTCACCTGCATTGGTCGCCGTGCCTGCAGCGGCTGTTCCCTTGGCCAACGCAATTCTTATCTTTTCACTCATCGCAACCCCATAACCCATGGCTCCCAGCAAGATCGGAATGTCAAGGTCTAATGGTTTTTTCGCAGAGGGACCTATCACTATTTTTGTATCAATAGTCAAATTTTCAGGGGTAGGTAAGATGGATACTTGTGCAGGTGAAAAAATAAGGCCGTCAAAGTTTAGAAACTTTCGAGGGCTGCCGAATGGTCGTTTAATTATTTTCCCTGTTTCTGCCCGCAAACTATTCTCAATATTGATGATGGGGTTCAAACGTACCGATGCCGTAACGATTTCCCAGATATTTTCGGCATAACGGTCAGTCATTAAACGTTTTACAACAGACCGGACGATCCATCTAATGATGGGTCGTGTAAAAAATAGGCCAAACAGAAGGATTATAATCACTCCGGCGAACAATCCACTAAAGAAGATAAACACAAAACCCCCCCCCTCAATCTCTCTATTCAACATCATTAATTTGTATTTCCAAATTGGTGGAAAATAAACTTGTTCGACATCCCTTTGCCGGGCGTCTGGTTCATGACGCGCGAAGAATTTTTGATGGGCGGCCGGCAT
>JAGVBM010000276.1 GCA_020059765.1 Bacillota bacterium | reverse complement strand
TCATTCAATTCTTGATACAACACGAGCAGCAAAGCGATCAACCGGAACAAAGCACATGGTTTTATGAAATTCCCTGAATCGTGTGGCTGGAAGACTTACCCTTTTCAAACGACTGTGCTAAAATGAAAAAGGGAATCGGGAAAATGCCGGTTTTCCCGATTCCGATAGTCTTCATCGTTCCGTGCGGTGAAGGCTTTTTCGTTTTCTTTTTCGTTTGCTTGTCCATAGCTTCATCACCTGTACCCAGAAGGCGAGGATCGCGGTAATCGTGGAAAAGGCGGCTCCGACAACCTTGATCAACCATAGCCAACGGTCCAGGCTGGACATGCCGACACCTCCTTTCGGAGTGAACGGGGAGAGAGTCTCCCGTATATAGAATAACATATTATGGTTGTTGTGAAAATATTACAAAATAATTTAATATGCTATTTATGTTTTCGAAAAAGTTTTTATAACCCGTAAATACAAAAACCCGCGTCCGGGTATACGCGGGTTTTTGTCTCTGTTTCCAGAGACTGGGAGAGGAGAAACCGGAGGAAGAGCTTATGGGGAAACCTAAGTCTTCTCCGCGGTTGCCTGCAACAGCTCTCGCCGTTGCTAATCACTATGTTGTACCAAATCAAGGCAATATATACTCGCCAGGAAAAAATTTTTCCCATGCAATTGGGAATGAAGACCGTCTTGTGGTAAAGTAAGTAGAAGGAGTGAAAGCGCCAATGCGGGTAATCTCGGGAGAACTGAAAGGCCGTAAACTGGCAGCGGTTCCGGGCACTTCCACCCGACCGACGACCGATAAAGTAAAAGAATCAATGTTCAACATTATCGGACCTTATTTTGACAGCGGAACGGTGCTGGACTTGTTTTCCGGGACAGGCGGCCTTGGAATTGAAGCTCTTTCAAGGGGAATGTCGAAAGGGGTCTTCGTCGACAAAGATTTCAAAGCGCTGCAGGTTGTCAAAAAAAACATAGAAACTTGCCGATTGCAAGCACGGACGGAAGTCTATCGCAATGATGCGCGAAAAGCGATTATCCAACTGTCTGAACGAGGAGAAACATTTGATCTGGTGTTTTTGGATCCTCCCTATCATTTGAATCTCATCCCGGCGCTTTTGACAGAACTTGAACAACACGGTCTCTTGACAGAATCTGCACGGGTGGTTGCCGAACATGGTTCAGAGACGGAACTGCCGGAAGCGGTCAGTCGACTGACGCGCTGGAAGCTGTCTGCATATGGGGATACTTCGGTAAGTTTTTATTGGAAAGGAACGTTGAAATGAAGGTTGCCGTCTATCCGGGAAGTTTTGATCCGATTACATTTGGCCATCTCGATATTGCCGAGAGAGCAGCCAAATTGTTTGACAAACTGGTAATTGCGGTGATGGTGAATCCTCACAAAAACCCGTTATTTACTGAGGAAGAACGAAAAGAGTTAATTCGGGAAGCGGTATCGCATATCCCGAACGTCGAGGTTGACAGTTTTCCGGGATTGTTGGTGAAATACGCGGAAAGCATCGGAGCGCATGCGATTGTAAAAGGACTGCGCGCGGTTTCCGATTTTGAATCGGAATTGTCGATGGCCTCGATCAATTCGAAAATGTATGCCGGTGCCGATACGATTTTCATTCCGACAAATTTCAAATATTCCTATATCAGTTCCAGTTTGGTCAAAGAAATTGCGCGCCATGGCGGCAACATTGAAGAATTTGTGCCGTCCCATGTGGAGAAAGCGCTGCAAATCAAATACCGATAATTCTTCGGTAACAGGAGGAAGCTTCCATGACCATGCCGACAATCGGATTGGCTCTTGGGGCGGGTGGTGCACGGGGATTTGCGCATATCGGGGTCATTCAAGCGTTGGAAAAGGCCGGAATTCCGATCGACGCCATTGCCGGCAGTTCCATGGGGAGCGTGATCGGTGCGTTTTATGCCAGCGGGATGGAAACCCGTTACATGGAACTGTTGGCGACCAACCTGAAACGCAAGCATTGGATCGATTTTACCGTGCCGAAAATCGGCTTTGTGTTGGGCAACAAAGTGACCGACATGCTGCAATTGCTCACGAAAAAAATGAATATTGAAGACGGCAAGGTCCCCTTGTCGATTGTGGCCACCGACGTGGAAAAAGGGGAACGGGTGGTATTCCGGCAAGGTCCCATGTACAAGGCGATCCGCAGCAGCATTTCAATCCCCGGCATTTTTGTTCCGTACGAATATGACGGACGGGTGCTGGTTGACGGCGGCGTCATCGATCGGGTGCCGATTTCCGCTTGCCGCGATATGAGCGTTGATCTGGTGATTGCCGTTGACGTGGGGTTGTATGATAAGGAATTGCAGGTTAAAAATATTTTTGACGTATTCTTCCAGTCTATCGAGATCATGGAACGGGAAATATTAAAAATGAGAATTTTGGACGCGGACGTAGTCATTCGGCCGGACGTGGGCCACATCTCTTCCAGCGCTTTCACGCAAGTGGAAGAATGTATCGAAGCAGGAAGAAAAGCGGCAGAGACAGTCATTGACCATATTTGGCAAACGATTGACGAATGGAAGAAAGGGGAGCAGACTGTTGGGTAAGGGAAAGGCCAGAAGAACGGTATTACGCTTTGTGTTGCCGCTGCTCCTCATCGGTTCGCTGTTTGTTCCGTTACCCTATTACATATTTCAACCGGGATCCGCAGATGAATTGCAGCCGATCATCACGGTGCAGGGCGGACAAAAAGACGAAACAGGGTCTTTCATGCTTACCACCGTATATACCGTCTCGGTTCGCAATATCTATTACTGGGCGTACGGCGCGATCATGCCGAATCGGGAACTGGTTCCGAAAGAGCATGTGGATCGCGGCATGACAAACGAGGACTATGAAAAACTGCTGGAACACATGATGAGCACGTCCCAGGAAAGCGCGGTCGTCGCCGCCATGCGATATTTGGACAAACGGGTGGATATCCGTTACTTGGGTGTGATCGTCCGGCAGGTTCTGCCGGAATCCAAGGCGAAGGGCATCCTGCAAGTTGGCGATTTGATTGTCAAGGTCGATGATAAGCCGACACCCAAACGGGAGGATCTGGTCAATTATCTGCGGTCAAAAAATCCTGGCGATCATGTGCAAGTGGTGTTTGAAAGGGACAAGCAGAGCCGTACCGCAGAGATCGAACTGATCGCACTGCCCGATCCCAACGGGGATGCCCCGGAAAAACCGAAACGTGCCGGACTCGGATTCGAACCTTTGACCAAACAAAAGGTGGAAAATCAATTGCCGGTTGCCTTTCAAACGGAAAATATCGGTGGACCTTCCGCCGGTCTTATGTTTTCACTCGAGATCATCTCGCAACTGACGCCGGGGGATCTGACAAAAGGACATAAAATTGCCGGTACGGGCACGATCGACGGAGATGGAAATGTGGGGCAAATCGGCGGCATTGAACATAAAATTGTCGCCGCGTCCGACACAGGGGCGGAGATCTTTTTTGCCCCCGCCGATTCTCAGCCGGATGACAGCAATACGCGAATAGCCATGGAAAAAGCAAAAGAAATCGGCACCACGATGAAAATTGTGCCGGTCAAAACGCTGGCGGAAGCGGTCAACTATTTAAAGAACCTTCCTTAATATAAAGAACCGGGATTTGCGGTTCATGCAAATCTTTGCCGGCTTGCAAATCGGAGAACCCCAATGCATATATCCTGGTTGCCTGCATGTTCAGCTCGATCATCGCGGGGACGTTTTTCACGATTCGGGTGACAATGGGCAAGGAGGCGACGGACGTGCTCTGTTTCAACAGGGTGCGTCCTTTTTCCGTGAAACCTAACACCCGGATCGAATCAGGCCCCTTTTCCAGGGCCAACGCCTGCAGCTTATCCTTGCTGATTCCCAACAGCAAGGCGGTTAAGGCGCGCTGAATCCGTGTCCATGTATACCGGCGGGTCTTCGCTTTATAAATCAACTCGGTGACGCTGCGGGCAGCAGGCAGGGCATCCAGGATTCTCGTTTCCATTCCCGCTTCAAAATGGGCATAGGTCAGCAATTCATCGGGTGTGGAACGGGCCAACAGGGTAAACAAAACCTGGCTATAGGATTCCCATGCGACAGGCCCGCGGCCTGCTGCGAACTCCCGCTGCATGATATTCTTATTGGCAGACGGCAGGTAGGAATCGATCGGACGCTGTTCACGCACGGCCTGCCTGATCGCAGTGGCGCTGGCGACCGACGCATGGGCGAATTGCGTCTCATGAAACCCGCTGGCCATGCGCTTGATTGTGTACGGTTGAATCGGACTGTTCAGCTTGTGGAGCGCATGCAGGTATTCAATGCCCAACATGTTGTTCGGATGGTTCACCAGGTCGGGATCCAGTTCCTCGGATTGCAGAACATAACGGCTCAAAGCGGCCGCATAGGCAGCCGGATAGGATAGGCCTTGCGCAAGGGATTGTTCCAGCTCGTTTTGCAGCATCGGCGGCGGATCGGCTATCAATTGGGAGAATGTCAACAACGGGGCAAGATTTCCTTGTTCGCTGCCGAAACACAACACATCGACAATTCCCAATGCGTGCAGGGTGGCGACTGCGCCATAGGCAAACAACCGCGCGCTTTGGGTGCTGTAGACGACCGGCAGTTCCAAGACAAGATCGGCCCCGTTTTGCAGCGCCATTTCGGTGCGGGCCCATTTGTGCAGGAGGGCTGGTTCGCCACGCTGCAAAAAATGACCGCTCATGACGGCTACAATCGCGTCAGCTCCGGTTTCCTCTTTGGTTTTTTGCAAATGATAACGGTGACCGTTGTGCATGGGATTATATTCAACCACTACACCGGCAGTTCGCATACAGGGTTCCCTCCAGATCGGGAATTTTCAAAATGCAAATTCTTGGACATTATAGCAATCCTATCGATCGTTGACAATTCTCGAGTCACTCGCTATAATAAAATTCGTTGCTTAATGAGGTGATATCGTTGATACTGCGCTGGCGAGATGTGCACGATCAGCCGAGAGGCATTGACATACATGACACGGTTGAACTGCCGAACCTCGTGAAAGACAATCGGCAAGTCATCGCCATGAGTCCCGCTGCAGCGGATTTGCATGCGCAGCTGGTATCCGATACCCTTACGGTGGACGGGAAGTTGCAGGCACAGGTTACATATCGGTGTTCCCGTTGCCTGACCGACTACCAGGACGAGCTGCAGGCCGATTTTTCCGAACGATTTGTTCGTGCCGCGTCGACAGACTTGGCCGATGAGGACGAGCGAATACCGGTGATCGGTGATCAAATTGAGCTCGACCCCTATTTGGAACAGGAGATTTTACTTGCGATGCCGTATACTCCTCTTTGCAGGGCAGAGTGTGCCGGATTATGTCCGGAATGCGGCGTCAATCGCAATGAACATGTCTGTGAATGCAGGACTGAACGAATTGATCCGCGTTTGGCAGACTTGGCAAAACTGTTGGAACAAGAATAGGTTTCTTTGTATTGGTTCAAGGAGGTGGAACACATGGCAGTACCGCAAAGACGTACTTCGAAAACCCGTAAGCGCATGCGTCGCACTCATTTCAAATTGACCGTTCCGGGTATGGTGGAATGCCCGCAATGCCACGAAATGAAATTGGCACACCGTGTTTGCAAGAACTGCGGCTATTACAAAGGCCGCGCAGTTGTAGACACTGAATAATCCACGAGGCGAGTTCCGAGCGAACTCGCTTTTTGCATTCCTTTTTTGGATTTTACTTTGAATTTGGTTGTAGAAATCGAGTTTTCATTATATACTGTTATTAAGACTAGGTACTAATAACGCTGACAAATTGTTGGAGGTGCTGGCCGAATGGCGGGCATGAGCAAAAAAGAACGCCAGGCGGCACTGCTGCAATTGCTGGAAGACAAGCCGTTTGTCACGGACGAAGATCTGGCACGGCAGTTTGAGGTAAGTGTGCAGACGATTCGGCTGGATCGTTTGGCCCTGGGAATTCCCGAAGTCCGGGAACGGATCAAGGCAATTGCCGAAACCAAGCAAACTGAGCTGCGGTCGTTGGAAGGCACTGAAGTGATCGGCCAATTGATTGAATTAAGCCTCAACGAAATGGCGATTTCGATTTTTGACGTGGAACCGGAGCATGTGTTTGCCAAAACGAAAATTGCGCGGGGGCATCATATTTTTGCGCAGGCCAATTCGCTCGCAGTGGCGGTGATCAACGCCGATGTGGTGCTGACGCGGACAGCCAATGTGCGGTTTATCCGGCCCGGACGGTTGGGCGAACGACTTGTCTGCAAAGCGCTGGTAACCTCCAACGATCCGGAGCGAAGCCACGTATCCGTAATTACTCGGTCAGGAGACGAGACGGTGTTTTCCGGTGAATTTGTGGTTGTCAAAATGGGGCTTGATTTGGTAAACGGAGGTCTTGAAAGTTGAAATTAGCGATAGACGCAATGGGTGGCGACAATGCGCCGCACGAGATTGTGAAAGGGACGGTTGCAGCGGCATTCCGTTATTCGGACCTGCAGCTCTTACTGATCGGCGAGGAAGCGAGAATACGCCCGTTGTTGGGGGAGACTATCCCTTCCAATATCGAAGTTGTACCTGCAGCGGAAGTCATCGCTGCGGATGATGAGCCGGTCAAGGCGGTCCGCCGCAAAAAAGACGCCTCATTGACAGTCGCGGCCCGGCTGGTGAAAGAAGGCCGGGCGGACGGATTTGTGTCAGCGGGCAATACCGGCGCTTTAATGGCGGCAGGTTTGCTGATCATTGGGCGAATTGAAGGGGTGGAACGGCCCGCTTTGGCATCCGTATGGCCGACCTTTGACGGAAAAGGCGTCTTGGTGCTTGATGTAGGCGCCAATATGGACGCAGATCCGCAGCATTTGCTGCAATATGCGAAAATGGGCAACCTGTATGCGACGCACGTGCTGGCGGTGGACCATCCACGCATCGGATTGCTGAGTGTCGGCGCGGAGCCGGGCAAAGGAAACAGACTGGCGAAAGATGCTTATCCGCTTTTTGCAAACGGCAATTTCCGGTTTGTCGGCAACGTGGAAGCGCGGGATATTTTATCCGGCGTATGTGATGTCGTGGTCT
Organism: Bacillota bacterium; assembly: GCA_020059765.1. Classification (GTDB taxonomy): domain Bacteria; phylum Bacillota; class Bacilli; order Tumebacillales; family Effusibacillaceae; genus Effusibacillus. Next base: position 3,612 of record JAGVBM010000276.1, on the reverse strand, counting down.
GCGACGGATTCGTCGGAAACGTCATGTTGAAACTGGTGGAAGGCGTAGGTCTTGGAATGTTTGACGCCCTGAAAGACGTGTTCATGGCGAATCCCCTTTCGAAAATGGCGGCACTGGCCCTCAAGCCGGGCTTGCGGCAATTCAAGCGCAAATTTGATTATGCGGAATACGGAGGAGCGCCTCTGTTGGGAGTCAACGGGGTTTGCATCAAAGCCCACGGTTCGTCCAATGCCAGAGCGTTCGAAATGGCCATCCATCAAGGACGGCAATTTTTGCTTCACGACGTTTTGCGGTTGATACGGTCGGGAGTACGGGAGGTTGAGTGATATTGGGAACGCAAGTAGGGATTTTGGGTACAGGTTCCGCTCTGCCGGAACGGGTTTTGACGAACGCGGATTTGGAAAAAATAGTGGATACCACGGATGAGTGGATCGTCTCGCGAACGGGGATCCGGGAGCGGCGAATCACGGACGCCAATACTGCTTCGTCGGACCTGGCGGCTGCAGCCGCCAAAAAGGCTCTGGAGGATGCCGGGATTGCGGCGGAAGAGATCGGATTGATCATTGTTGCAACAGTAACACCCGATTATATGTTTCCCGCGACAGCTTGTCTGGTGCAGGAAAAATTGGGGATCAAGCATACGGCAGGTTTCGACCTGTCGGCGGGCTGCAGCGGCTTTCTTTACGGAATGTCGACGGCAGCGGCGATGATTCAGTCAGGGGTTGCCAAATACGCCTTGGTGATCGGCGTTGAAACCTTGTCGAAAATCACGGATTACACGGACCGCAACACCTGTGTGCTGTTCGGTGACGGCGCGGGCGCCGTCGTATTGGGTCCGGTGCCGGCAGGAAGAGGGTTTGTCGGATTTGACTTGGGTATTGACGGCAGCGGCGGTGAATTGTTGATGCAAGCGGCCGGCGGTTCACGCAATCCGGCGACGCAGGAATCGGTGTTGAGCGGCCAACATGTGATCCGAATGAACGGCAAAGAAGTGTTCAAATTTGCGGTTCGGGTGATGAATTCGGCAACGGAAGAAGTATTGCACAAAATCGGTTTGACCAAAGAGGACATCGATTTTCTGGTGCCGCACCAGGCGAATATTCGAATTATCGATTACGCGCGGGAACGGCTGGGGCTGCCGGAAGACAAAGTGGTCGTCAATCTGGACCGCTACGGCAACATGTCTTCCGCTTCGATTCCGGTGGCGTTGGATGAGGCAAAGCGCGCCGGCAAATTTAATGAAGGCGATCTGTTGTTGATGGTCGGTTTCGGTGCCGGATTGACGTGGGGCGCTGCGGCAGTTCGCTGGTAAGGAGGATTCGGGATGGCAAAACTTGCGTTTGTATTTCCGGGACAAGGGGCACAATCCGTCGGTATGGGAAAAGCAATGGCGGATGCGTACCCGGTTGCCCGCGACACGTTTCGTGACGCGGATGAGGCACTCGGTTTTCCCCTTAGCGATATCATTTTTGATGGGCCGGAAGACAAGCTGCGTCTCACGTATTATACGCAGCCGGCGATTTTGACCGTCAGTATCGCGTTGTATCGGGTCTTTCAACAGGAAGGATGGGTGCCGGCGTATACGGCCGGACACTCTCTTGGTGAATACTCCGCGCTGGTAGCTGCAAACTCCCTGGATTTTGCCGATGCGGTACGTGTCGTGCACGCTCGCGGCAAATTGATGGATGAAGCGGTTCCGGCCGGACAGGGAGCGATGTCGGCGATACTCGGCGGTGATCGGGCGGTGATCCGGTCGATCTGTGAACAAGTGTCTGCGGCGGTGGGTCCGGTGGAACTGGCCAATATCAACAGTCCGGGACAAGTGGTGATTTCAGGCAAAGCGGAATCTGTCGCCAAGGCGGGGGAACAGTTGGGCGAACAGGGATGTCGTATCATTCCCTTGGTTGTGTCGGGCCCATTCCATTCATCCCTTATGCAGCCTGCGGCAGACCGTCTGATTTCAGTGCTCGACGGTGTAACGGTTCGTGACGCACGAATTCCGGTTGTCGCCAATGTGTCGGCCAAACCGGTCATCTCTGCCGACGAAATTCGCGGGGCGTTGTATGAGCAAGTCGCTTCGTCGGTGCTGTGGGAAGATTCGGTGAACCATATGCTTGAACAGGGTGTGGATACGTTTGTGGAAATCGGGCCAGGACAGGTATTAAGCGGTCTGATTAAAAAGATCAACCGGCGAATCCCTGTCTACGCGATCTCCGATCCGGCCAGTTTTGAAAAAACGGCAGCCGCATTAAGGGGGGGTGTCTGATGTTGACGGACAAAGTAGCCTTGGTAACGGGAGCGTCCCGTGGAATCGGGCGGGCGACGGCGCTGCTGCTTGCCGAACGCGGCGCAAATGTTGTGGTGAACTATGCAGGAAATCAGGTGGCGGCTGAAGAAGTAGTTGCCCGAATCCAAGAATTGGGCAGCCGAGGAATTGCGGTTCGAGGCGACGTTGCCAACGGGGAAGACGCAGCCGCCATGGTGCAAGCTGCCATTGACGCTTTCGGCAGACTGGACATATTGGTCAACAATGCGGGAATTACCCGTGACAATCTGTTGATCCGCATGAAGGACGAAGAATGGGATCAGGTGATCGCGACCAATCTGAAAGGGGTCTACAACTGCACGAAAGCGGCTGCGCGAATCATGATGAAGCAGCGGTTCGGGCGAATCATCAACCTGACATCGGTTGTCGCCTTGCTTGGAAACCCCGGACAGGCCAATTATGTGGCAGCCAAATCGGGTGTCATCGGCTTGACGAAGTCAAACGCCCGGGAACTGGCATCCCGTAACATTACAGTTAACGCGGTGGCTCCCGGCTATATCCAAACGGACATGACTGCCGCTTTAAACGAGGATGTCAAGGAATCCCTGCAGCAGCAAATTCCGCTGGGCCGTCTTGGTGAACCGGAAGACATTGCAAAAATGATTGCGTTCCTTGCATCCGATGATGCATCCTATATTACAGGCCAGGTATTCTCGGTTGACGGCGGAATGGCGATGTAATAAGCTGACGAAGCGCCGACAATTGTGTATACTTTTGGGAGGAGGTGAAAGGCATGTCTGCGGTATTTGAAACTGTCAAAAAAATTATCGTCGATCGTCTGGATGTTGATGAAGCCAGCGTGACCATGGAAGCTTCTTTTAAGGATGATCTGGGAGCTGATTCTCTGGACATCGTGGAACTCGTCATGGAATTGGAAGATGAATTCGATCTGGAGATTTCTGACGAAGATGCGGAAAAGATTACCAGTGTTGGGGAAGTTGTGAACTACATAGAGTCCCACAAGGCGTAATCCTTCTGCCATGCTTGGTCTCTGACTAAGTCCCGGAGGGATCCGGGACTTATTTTGTCGATAGGTCCTAAAGGCTTGGCGGAGCCAAGTTTTCTTTAGCAATTGTTTCCGGTTTGATGCGGATTTTATAATTATACAATCTTATCGAAGGTAGGGTGAAGTACCTGCATGAAAAGACGAGTGGTTGTCACAGGCCTAGGTGTGATCAGTCCCGTCGGGAATGACGTATCCACATTTTGGGAAAGTCTAATAACAGGCAAATCGGGTGTGGGTCGGATTACGAGATTTGACGCGACCGATTATCCCTGCCAGATCG
>JAGVBM010000268.1 GCA_020059765.1 Bacillota bacterium | reverse complement strand
GATGGGGAGTCCAAGGATTGAAAGGATTTTACCCCATACGCTGCCTGTATGGAGCAGATTGCGCAGTTTATTGGAAAACGGTCGGCAAGAAGGGGTGTTTCAGTTTCGTTCCCTCGATTATACCCTGCTGCTGATCATGGGGAACTTGATTTTTCCCCACAGCAATTCGGTGCATGATCGGTTGACCAACAGCGAACTGCCGGATCTGAATGAACTGGTGGAAGATACGATCCTTTATGTGTTTCGCGGTTTGGGATATGAATTATCGAAAGGGGAAAACCTATTATGAATCCTACGATTGAACTGCTCCAACACCACAGATCGATCCGCAAATACAAAACGACATCGCTGACGACGGAACAGATCGAAGCCATTGTCAAATCAGCGCAAATGGCTTCAAGCTCCAGCCACGTACAAGCCTACAGTGTAATTGGCGTGACGGATTCGGATGTGAAACGAAAGCTTGCCGTTTTGAGCGGCAATCAGCCGTATGTGGAAGAAAGCCCGCTGTTCCTTGTCTGGTGCGCGGATATGTACCGCTTGCGGGAAGCCTGTTCGCTGAATGAGACGGAAATGGTCGCCGGAACGATGGAAAATTTTATCACGGCGACGGTGGATGTGGCGTTGGCAGCGCAAAACGCGGCGATCGCAGCGGAATCGATGGGCTTGGGAATTGTTTATATCGGCGGAATCCGCAGCAATCCGCGGGAAGTAAGCGAACTGCTGCAGCTGCCGGAATTGGTGTATCCTGTTTTCGGCATGTGCGTCGGGGTTCCCGATCACGATCCAGGGATACGGCCCCGCTTGCCGCTGCAGGCGGTGTACCATCACAATGCATACAAGCATGACGGGACTGTGATTCGCCAACAGATTGCGGAATATGACCAGATCATGCGCCAATATTATCTGGCTCGGACGAAAGGCTCCCGGGACACCACCTGGTCAAAAGAAATGGCTGACAAGTATCGTCAGCCGTCACGCATTCATATGCGCGGTTTTTTGGAAAATCAGGGGTTCCGCTTCGAATAATTGCCCGCTCATGCCTGCGAATTGTCCGCATCAGTCAGGCGGTCAGATGCAGAACGGCCGACAGGATCAGCATGATCGCTGCCGCAAGAATCGACACAAACAGCAACAGCAGAAAATAGGCCAGCATCGGTCCCCAAAAAGCTTGTCCCGTCGACACACGGTAGACCCGTTTCACGATCTTTGTCATGATCACGATCTGAAACACCAGGATGCCCATGCTTAACAGCACAAACCCGATCATCAAAATCAGCTTCAGAAAAATATGGGTGGCATCCGTTCCGGTCGGCACGGCGACCAGAGGAAACAACAAGGCCGGAATGACAGCCGGCAGCACATGATAGGGATACAGCATGTACAGCAGTCGGGAACGTTCCCGGAGTTCCGTCGGATCCCGCGGGACGTGCCGGTTGGCGACGAGAAGCAGTCCCAGCCTTACCAGCATCCGGAAGAACAGCCGCGCCAACAACAGCCCGGCGATCGTGCTGATGGCGGCGAAGGCGACCAGCAACGGCTGCATGCTGCCGGTTTCCCGCAGTACAAGATAGACGGATAAGGCAGATGAGAGACTGACAATCATCATGGTAAAAAAGAAAGTCTGGGTCGATCTTACATAATTGCGTTCCGCCAGGATTCGATCCACAGCTTTCCCCGGGTACGTAAAAAGGTCGAGAATCGTGTGCCACATTTGCTGCATCCTCCTCGACCTCATCATACGTGAAGCTTCTCTTTATTTCAATGTGAGAATACAGGGGACGCCATACCCGATTGCCCCGGGCTGCCGCATTTTTTCTATATATTGAATCCCCCTGGAACAGCGGGTGGGGCAGGCGATGCACGCGTCGACCGCGACAATCTTCATTTGCGGCTGCCGTTGTGTCTCGATGCCCTTTTTTTTTCTCGCTGATTTGGATTTGCCGGCCATCTGTTTCTCCTTCTTTCCGCAAGTGAGCAAAGTTCAGTTATTCATATGTGGAAGAATCCCATTCCGTGACAATGCACATCGGTATACCGAATCCGTGAAAAATCGGCCGATACTTCGCCATAATCTGAGGACATCCGAGTTATTCCGACTCTCCGGCTGCAACCTATCAATCTAGTAATGTGATATACTTTCTCCAGAAACTAGGAGAATCTACTCTATGAGACGCACTACTGGTTCGGAGGGAAAACTCACATTGAAAAAATGGGCTCTGACGCTGATTTGTTCACTCTTGCTGTCTTCTGCGGCAACTGCCGCCGTACCCCAAACTTCGGCGCCGGGAGACGCGAATCGAACAGCTTTGATTTACACCGGTTATGCTCCGTTCGCGGACGGAGTGGCTCCCCGCAATTGGAAACCTGCCGATTTTCAACCGTTTCTGACGTATATGGCGAAAGACCCGCAAACCGGAAAGCTGAAATCCGTCAATACAAAAATGTTTGACACCTTTCTGTTCCTCTCGCCATGGGCGTCCAATCGCACCGATGCAAAAGGACTGTATGACATTTCCGGAATGTACGCCGATCACACGCAAGGCAACAAAGCGGAGTGGCAGGCCTGGCTGGACGGCAACTTTGCCGCCGGTGCCCAATTGGATGCATTGGCGCAAGCGGTGAGAGATTATGCGCGTCCGCTGACGCCCGAATACAAGGCGCGTGTCGTGATGATGATCCCCTATCCAGACCCGAGTGTGACAGAATGGGACAAAGGGGTCTCCTTTCAGGACGTGAATCATCGGATTGCGGCGGTGAAATGGTTCATTCAATCTTTTTTAAAACGCTATCAGTCGAGCAAAACCTCTTTTGACGGAAAACCGTTCTCCGATTATCTGGAGTTCACCGGTTTTTACTGGATGAAGGAGAACTTCAGCGATGACTGGCAGAAAAACAAAGAAGACCAATTGATTCTTGACGTGAATGAATATGTGGATTCCCTGCCGACCCAAGACGGCAAACAGCTGCGCACCTACGCGATTCCTTATATGTCCGCAGAAGCCTATTCCGCCCGCGTGAAAGGATGGGGATTTGATTTTGGCTGGATTCAGCCCTCCCATTATTTTCACGGGACGCCCGGCAGCACAGCTTCCCTGGAAAGAGCGGACGGCTGGGGCGGCAAGTACGGATTGGGCGTGGAATTGGAAGCGGACTGGCGGGTGGCAGCCGATGAATATTATCACAAACTGCTGCGGGATTATCTGGATTTTGGTTCGGAGAACGGCTGGATGTCGACGCCGATCGCTTTGTACAGCGACATTGACTCCTTCGGAACGACCACCCTGGACCATTTGGCGGGCAATACGAACAAGCCGCTGCCGAATCTGCGGCAAACCTATGACGACCTGTACCTGTTTTTGAATGATGCCTACAACCCGCACAAATTGTCGATTGCTGCTCCGGTCAGCACGAAAGTGCGCACCGGTCTTCACAATACGCACAAAATCGAACTGCAAGCGGGAAGCATGCTGACCTTCCGCCTCGAATCCCAAACAGGGAATGCCGACCTGTACCTGCTGGACGAGAACTTTCAGCCTCTTGCCTGGTCCCATCGTCTGAACGGGTATCGGGATGAAATTTCCTATCCGATTGCCAAAACGGGCACTTATTATGTGCGGGTGGCCGGCAGCGCGGATTCCAACTATACGGCATCGATTCAAAGCGGATCTGTAAAAAACGGCTACAGTCCTACAACCGCCCTTGACGGAAGTATCGGACAAACCGTCCGCAAACGGGTGAACAGTTTGGAAGACACGTTCTTTAAAGTGTCCCTGCAGCAGGGACAAACCTACACGATCACCGCCAAACCCGGTTCGACCACACAAGACGTGGACGTGTACCTGTATGCCAACGCCGTTAACGATATCGGCTCGCTGGCTTCCCACAAAGGTCCGGCAGCGGCCGAGCAGATTGCGTTTACGGCGGAACAATCGGGGGAGCATTACGTCATGATTCGCGGCGGACAGATGCCCTCCGAGTATGAACTGCAGATTCAAACGGGGAAACAGCCTGCTCCGGAAGACGGGTATGAAGCGGCAACCGCTTTTGCCCTGCCGGTCGACGGCAAATTGACCCACGGGATTTTGAAAGATCAGTCGTTGTGGTACAAAGTGCCGGTGGAAAAAGGCAGGACATATACACTGCTGATGAACCCGCAAGCGGGGCTTGATGTGGACATCGACCTGTTTTCTTCGCTGGCGGCAACCGCCAACGTACGGGGAGATCTGACACGATCCGACCGCGGACCCGGCATTCCTGACGCCGTCGTGTATACGGCCCCTGAAGCGGGATTTGTCTACCTCAAGGCACGATCTTTCGGCGAGGGTTCTTATCAGATGACCGTCCTGCCGGGCAGCCAGCTCCCGGCCGGTTATACGCCGGACAACCCGATTCTGCTGACAGATTCCCACTCCTATCAGGTGAACAAGGGGGATGTTGTATATTACGCCTTGCCAACGGAAGCGGGCAAGGATTATCTGATCAGCTTGCAGCCGAACACGGGGGACATGAATGCCGATCTGGAAATCTATGATTCGACAGACACGTCCGCTGCCAATCGGGTCGGGGTTTCCCGGAAAGGAAACGGCGATTCGGAACAGGTTCTGGTCCAGGGACGGCCAGGCAAAACCTATATTCTGAAAGTCAGCGGCATTACGGAGACACGGTACAGCTTGCGCGCGGAAACGCCTGCAGCCGATGGCCGTTCTCCGATCAACGGAAAGCGGCTGCAGCCGGGCCAACCGGCAGCAGGAACCCTTGCACAAGGACAGGCGGAGTATGCGAAAGTATGGCTGGAAAAAGGCCGCCGCTACCAGATTCTGGCCGCTTCCTTGGGACAAGGACAGGACGTGGATCTTGACCTCTATCAATCGATCACAATGACTCCCGAGAATTTGGTCGGATCCTCGCATGGGCCTCTTGGCTATCAGGATCGGGTCACTTTTACCCCGTTGACGAGCGGCTACTATTTCGTCAAAGTGCAGGGATACACTAATGTTCAGTATCAGCTGCAGGTGGCACCGCAATAACGAGCAAACGGATTTGCACCAATCGGCCTCCGTATCAGACGGGGCCGATTTTTTTAATCGCGCAAAATCCGTTCCAGCAGGCAGGGGAAAAGGGACAAACCGACGAATACTTGAAAAAGGGTTCTTTGCGCATTCATGTATTCGAGCAAAGGGTTGAGGAGAGTATGCACATTATCCAAACATCGCTATTACAACCGGGAGACAAGCTTGGCAAGCCCGTCTATACGGAATCCGGACAAATTCTGGTCGGAACCAGCGTCAGCCTGACATCCGGAATGATCAAGCGTTTGCAAAGTTTGGGCATTTATACCGTATATATTGAGGATCCGCGTACAGACGATCTGGTAATTGAAGATTCTGTCTCGGAAGTAAGCCGACAGCGTGCGACGCAAGTCGTGTACCAAGCATTTTCCAACATGATCGAATCGAAAAAATGGAACCGCACCATTTCCCTCTCCAAATTGGGAACCCAATTCAGGCAGGCTTTTGAAGATATTTTATACGATTTGCAAAATAAAAAAGAGCTGCTGGTTCATCTGTCGGGAATCTACACAGCAAGCAATTATCTGTACATCCATTCGGTCAATGTGGGAATTTACGCAGCCGTATTGGGCATGGCACTGGGGTTGAAACGGGATCAATTGATTGAACTGGGAATCGGCGCCATGCTGCATGATATCGGGAAAACACAAATCGACCCGAAGATTCTCGACAAACCGGAGAAGCTGACAGACAAGGAATTTGAAGAGATCAAAAAGCATACCACCTACGGATACGAAATTCTGCGGGAACAACCGGATATTCCCCTCTTGTCCGCCCATTGTGCATTGCAGCACCATGAACGGGTTGACGGATCCGGGTACCCGCGAAGCCTCCAGGGCAATGAAATTCATGAGTACGGAAAGATCGTGGGATTGGTGGATGTGTATGACGCTCTGGTGGCCAATCGCTCCTATCGGAAAGGGTACCTGCCGCATGAAGCGTTGGACATCATATTCGCATCATCCCAACAATTTGATCTGACGATGATGACTACATTTCGCGATCATATTATCATCTACCCGGTCGGCATGATGGTGACGCTGACGACTGGAGAAAAAGGGGTGGTGGTGGATGTGAACTCGAGACATCCCCATCGACCGATCGTCCGGGTGTTGAAAAACCCCCGTGGGGAAAACATTACTGCCTACGAAGTGGATTTGTCCACCAAGTTGTCCGTTTTGATTGCCGAATGTGAAGATTTGATGATCTAGACCGGATATCTATACCCGGTTTTCTTTTTTTTGTCTTTTTTTTGACGATTCTGGCAGTTCGTATTTCTTTCGTTGACGATTCAGAATTCCGTATGATATAGTCAAACTACACAATATACTAAACTTGGTTTATTATATTAAACCAAAAGGATAATAATTACTAACAAGCAGAGGGAGTTGCGATGAAACGTTACTGGGTTCCTGCTTTGGAAAGAGCTGATCAGATCCTTACATTGATAGCATATGAACCTGCCCGCAATCGTTTGATCGACTTATCCAAGCAATTGGGAATCAACAAAAGCTCCATGTTTACACTTTTGAACACGATGGAATCTTTGGGTTGGATTGTCAAGGAAAAAGACGATACGTATTCGCTCGGTTCCTCTTTTGGCGCACTGGGAGCCGCCTACTTTCGCCAGTTTAACTTGCTGAAGTTTTTTCATGTGGAGGCTCCTGCCTCGACGCATCGGGTGGGAGAAACGATTCAGTTTGCCGTCTTGGAGGGACGGGACATCATTTATCTCGCGAAGGAAGAAAGTCCGGCGCCCATCCGTGTGGCTGCTGATCCGGGAATGCGCTTTCCCGCCCATGCAACCTCCCTGGGAAAAGCGCTGTTGACGCAGTATTCTTACGAACAGTTGAAACAATTGTTTCCCGAACCGCTGCTTGAAGCAAAGACTCCCCACACCATCACACAACTGGACCAACTCTGGTTACAACTCCAGCAAACCTACGAACAAGGATATGCGATCGACGAACAGGAAGCGGTTTCCGGCTTTTTCTGCATTGCGGCACCTATCCTCAATCATCGGAATGAAATTATTGCAGCCGTCAGTTTTACCATGATGGAAGCTGCTTGGCTTGACAAGTTCGAACTCGCCAAGGAAGAAATCGTAAGTCTGGCGCGCCGTCTTTCACAAAGAGCAGGTGCGATGATTTTATAAGCGGGGTGAGGAGATGAGGCTTCGGGACAAAGTGGCTTTGATTACCGGCGCCGGTTCAGGCATCGGCAAAAGCACGGCTTTGTTGTTTGCCGCTGAAGGGGCGCAAGTCATCGTCAATGATCTGTCTGAAACAAACGGTCGGGAAACTGTGGAACAAATTCTGGGAGCGGGCGGCGAGGCAGTTTTTTTGCAGGCAGATGTG
>JAGVBM010000371.1 GCA_020059765.1 Bacillota bacterium | reverse complement strand
GAGTTCCTTGATTCATGGCGATTCCTCCTCATCTCGAATCTCACTTTGCAATGTCAACTTGCCCTGTCACTCTGTCATGTCACCGTTTCACATTGTCATGTCACGTTATCGCCGATTCCACCCGTTCCAACCAAGTTCCTTCCAACAACAGTTCGGCGACTTGTTCAATTTCCCCGTGCAGCGACCGATCCTCAGTCAACGGTTTCACCTTTTCCCGCAATGCGTCGTACAGCGCGCGAGTCGCTGGGGCCAGCCGCTGCGGCCCGCGGTGTTCCGCCGCTTCCGCTGCCCCGATCAATTCAATCGCCAGCACGCGGGCCGTATTTTTCACCACTTGTTCCGCGTGCCGGGCGGCAATCGTTCCCATGCTGACATGGTCCTCCTGGTTGGCGGAAGAGGGGATCGAGTCGACACTGGCCGGATGGGCCAACACTTTGTTTTCCGATACGAGGGATGCCGCCGCGTATTGCGCGATCATCATGCCGGAAGCAAGGCCCGGATGGCGTGACAGAAAGGGCGGCAGCCCTTCCGACAACTGGCTGTTCACCAGCCGTTCCAGTCTTCGCTCCGAGATGTTTGCCAGTTCGCTGAGGCCGATTTTCATAAAATCCATGGCAAAGGCAATCGGCTGTCCATGAAAATTGCCGCCCGAGATCACCCTTCCGTCCTCCAGGAAAATCAGCGGATTGTCCGTGGCCGCATTCATTTCGATCGCCAACTTGTCTTCCACATAACGGAGCACCTGCCGGATTGCCCCGTGCACCTGCGGAATGCAGCGCAGGGAATAGGCGTCCTGCACCCGCAACTCCCCCTGTCGGGTCGTCAATTCGGAACCTTGCAGCAAACTGCGCAAGTTGACCCCAACCTCGATTTGCTCCGCATACGGACGAACTTGCTGCACCGCTTCATCATATGCGTCGACAATCCCTCGTAATGCCTCCACCGTCAAGGCGGCAATCACATCGGCCAACTGCGTCAACCGTTTTGCCTTTCCATAGGCCAACACCCCAATCGCAGTCATCGTCTGTGTACCGTTGATCAGCGCCAAGCCCTCTTTGGCCTGCAGTGTGATCGACTGCAGTCCGGCTTCTGCCAGCGCTTTCCTGGCCGAGAGTCTCTTTCCTTTGCGAAACGCCTCTCCTTCTCCGATCAGCACCAGCGCCAAATGGGACAATGGCGCCAAATCCCCGCTTGCGCCAAGCGATCCTTGGGAAGGAACCAACGGATGCACACCCTGATTGAGACAATCGACCAGCAATTGCAAAACAGCGGGTGTGATGCCGGAATAGCCTTTGGCAAGGGCGTTGGCGCGCAGCAGCATCATCGCGCGCACCGTTTCTTCCGGCAAAATAGGTCCGACTCCGCAGGCGTGGCTGCGAATCAGATTGGTTTGCAGGGAGGCGACATCCTTGGCTGGAATTCTGACATCGGCAAATTTGCCGAAGCCGGTTGTCACTCCGTATACCGTTTCGTTGCCGCTCACCATCTGCTCCACACGCTGTCGGCATTGGGTCACCCGTTCCCATGCTGCCTCTGCGATTCTCACCTGTTTTCCTTTGCACGCGACACGGATCACGTCCTCAATCTGCAGCGAAGAACCGTCTAATGTTACCATGGCAGTGATCTACCCCTTTCCCGCTTTAGCAAAAGAAAAGGGCTGCACAGAAGGTTGAACCTTCCATGCAGCCCTGTTTTTGCATTTGTCATGTGCTGGATGTCTTGTGAAGCGGCTGATGTCAGCCGTCTTTGCCTGATCATTCGCATCCCGCCTTATGGTTTCGTGCAATCTATAATTTCATCATACTTTGAATCAAAGTCAAAATCCATATTTTTTGCAACAAATAGGCTTCAGTCCCTGACGTTTCCCTCTCCTCTGTGCACCGCACTGCTTTTGTCACACGATCATTCCCCGGCGAATCGCCTCCGCGACAGTCGGACTACCCTTTGATAATGTTGATCGCCGCTTCGTCCCGCGGCACTTCACACTGCCAGAGCAGGGATTTGCTCGCTTGTTTCGATTTGATCGTACTTACCGTATAAGCAGTCCAAGTCGCTTTGTTTTTGGTCAGTTCAAAAATGCTGTAACCATGGGTGGAACTGTTGAACAGCTTGATCCACGGGTTTTCCATCAACACCACATTGGACAGCTGATCGATCACCGTGTTAATCGCGGCATCTGTCAATACCGTGAACGGTCCCAACAATTGGCCCGTGATTTTTTTCATGATGGAAGAAGGGATCGGATCGGAGTTGGACAGGCGGCCGCTGACCGCTTGCACGAGCATCTCTTTCAGATTGGACGACGTGACGGAACCCACCATGAATTCGACTCCGACTGCTTCCGAATCCGCATCGTTTTGATAATCCGACTTGATCAGGTTGGCTTCAAACGTATGCAGATCACCTGTAATCGCAATCAAGTTGCGTACACCGGCCGTTTTCAGTTCGTTTGTGATCGATTGCCGTTCCCATGCAAAACCGTCCCATGCATCGAGGTTCAAATATTTGCCGAGCAGCATCAGCGGCGCGTATTGCACTTCATTCCCCCAAATTTTCCATACGGCGGTTGAACTTTTCAGCGTACTCAAGAACCACTCTTTCTGGCTGCTTTCGCCGGTTCCCAACATGGTTTGCATGGGATCGTTCATCTTGTCGCAGCCCGATGTGAAGTACCGCTCATCGACCAAGCCTTCTCCGCAGGGATGGGAACTGCGGTACAATCGTTCGTCGGTCATGATCAATTCGACCAAATTGCCGATTTTGACATTTCGATAGATTTGGATCGAGTCTTCAAACCCCTTGCTTGCATCAAATGTCACGCGAGCCGGCATGTATTCGAACCATACCTGGTTTGCAGTCAAGCGGCGGGAAGGTGAAGAATTCGGACTGTCATCCGGAGCAATCGCCGGATAATAACAATCATTGGCAAATTCGTGGTCGTCCCAGATCGCAATCATCGCATGAGTTTCATGCATTTTTTGCAGATCCGCGTCCGAGCGATAGGTACGGTAAATAGTTCTGTAATCGTCGATGGTGAATGCCTTCGATTGATTGCTCGGCAAACTGATCTGCCGGTCCGGCAGCGGGTTCTGGTAGTTGGGATCGCCCACCGATTCATACACATAATCTCCGAGGTGCACCACGAAATCCAGATCTTCGTTGGCGAGAAAACGCAATGCGTTGTAATACCCGTTGGTATAATCATCACAGCTGACATAGGCAAATTTCACATTGGTCGTGTCCGCACCGGCGGCAGGCAGGGTCTTGAAACGTCCGGTCTTGCTCACATAGCCGGATTTTGTAATAAATCGGTAAGCGTACTGTGTCCGCGGCTGCAGGAAACCGTCGACATCCACCTTGACAATATTGTCAAAATCTTTCCAGATCGGTGCAAAACCGCTCAACACCGGATTGCTGAAATCTTCCGTCTCGCTGACTTCAAACATGACAAATTGCCCTGCTTCAATCGCGTCTTTCACAGACGGATTGACTTGCGAAGAAGGTTGCTGCATCCACTTCACCAGACCCGGATCGTACTGCGTGCCGCTGATCCCAGCTGCAATCGACGGGTCCACCCTTGTCCACAAAATGGCCCCGCTATCCGTCGGGTCACCGGATACAACCGATTGCGGATACCCCATTCCGGGAGAATAGACTGCGCTGAACTTGGGGAAATTTGCGTTTTGATTGGAAGTCGCTGCCAAAGCGCTGACAATCGTGTTCTTGTTGAAGCTTTCCAAGACGATCAATGCGGATCCGGCAAGCAGCGATTTGAGAAATACCCGGCGGGCCGCGTTCACGTTTTGCACATCTTTCGTTTCCTCGCTCATGATGATCCCCTCTCCAAATCGATAATTGGTATCATTACAAACTTCGCAATATACGAAACTATTATAGCGGTGAAATTGTAAACCTTTCTTAAAGATTGCGTTAAAAAACACCCTGCGAATCGCTGCAGGGTGCCGCTGGAAAGAGCTTATGGATTCGATTTCTGTCAGGCAGTGGTTCCGTACTGTACTCCTGCCAACTTTGCAATCTCCGTTTGTTCCAATTTCGCAAGGGGTGCCAAGAATGTCACCGTCACGACTCCCGGATGACGGCCAATCTCAATTGCGCCGGTGATCGTGGCGCGGTTCATCACTTCAGGCACCGTCATCCCGAGGAAATCGGCCGCACGCTGCAAACCGTTTGTCGTAGCGAGGTTTAAATCCTTGCCGGTTCCGACAAACGACACCGGCAGTGTGTCCTCGATCTGTTCCAACCCCCAACTGCGGGCTGCTGCCACCGCCTGTACCTTTTCTTCCGGCGAAAACGGACGCGCCAGATACGGCAAATCCTCTTTGACCGGCAACAAGATCGGTCCGTCAATGTTCAATCCTTTGATCACATGCACTTGCAGCGTTACAATTCCGGAAACGTCGGTCGTGTGACCGGCGATTTCCCCATCGCCCTGCATGGCGTGCATGTCTCCCAGATAGACTCCGCCTCCCATTACCTTGACCGGACAAATCAGAACGGCACCTTCCCGGACACGGCTAATATCCATATGCCCGTCAGTCCGATCCGCCAGTTGTTCCTCCGTCAAGGCGTATTCATGCGGTGCGCCGATCAGGAAAGCGCCAAAATCACCCGCATTGTGAGAATCCGGAAAAGCTCGGGGAGGCGTTGTGCCCAACTGTCCCAAAAACGGCCTGACCCGAGCCACAGCACCCACAATATCATGCGGCGCAAAGGTGACAATCGGATTCTGGCAGGAATTTCCTGGCGTCGCCATGTAGGTTTTGCCGTCTCGCGCAATCTGTTCCGCTGTTTCCTGCGGAAGCGTCACTCCCATCGTGCGATTGGCATCAAAACCCATTGTATATCCGTTGGTGAACACAAACGGCGTGACATCCGCCCCGCAGACTGCGCAGCGGATGGCTTGCGAACCAATTCCTTCAATCCTCGTCTCCGGATGCATCGTTTTGCAACTCGGACATTTGGCCGCAACGAAGGGATCCCCGAGAAAACGTCCT
>JAGVBM010000146.1 GCA_020059765.1 Bacillota bacterium | reverse complement strand
TTTGATTACGATCTGCTTGTCTTAATCATCCCCTTCTCCGACATTCAATATAAGAGGGAGTTTTTGTTGTTTATGGATACATGGTAAACCGCTTGCCTCGATATACGGGGCGGATTCGCTTGGCTTGGCAAAATCGGCATTCATATACGATATGCTTCTGTTCGTTATCTTCCGTCTCCAAATACATCACTTTCTGCATGATCCTTCCGCAATCCGGGCATTTTGTGATGGTGACAATCAAGTGCGCCAAATAATACAAATAAGAACCGCCCACAAGAATTGTAAGAAGAATAAGTCCGACGAATATCCATTCAAACATGAAAAGCACCCCCATACCACATGGTATGGGGGCTTGTCGCAAAGTAGAATGTCCGCTTTTACAAAAAGTAAAACGGATCTGTGAGCACTTCCGATGCCAAAACCTTTGCCTGAAATCCTTCCTGGGCGAACCTGTTCTGTAAAAAAATAACCACTGCCGGTACAACAAGCCGCTCCATCCCATTGTGACCCGGATCAATCATTGCAAGCCCTTTGTAGAATGCATCTTGGGCGTCATGATATTTCAGATCCGCTGTGACGAAAACATCCGTCCCACGCTGCAAAGCGCTGTCGATCCATTCCGCCCCGGCTCCCCCAACAACTGCGACTTTCTTGATTTTCCGGTCTCTGCCTCCGACAATGCGGACACCCGGCACATTCAATTCCCGTTTCACACGTTGGGCGAACTCCTCCAAGGTCATTTCCTGCTGCAACGTACCAACTCGTCCGATACCGAATGGTTTGCCCATAATTTCGAGAGGATACAGATCATAAGCCACTTCTTCATAAGGATGGGCGCTCAACATCGCTGCCACGACGCGTTCCTGAATATCTTCCGAAACAATCGTCTCAAGCCGAACCTCTTCCACCCGTTCCAATTTGCCAGATTCCCCGATAAACGGGGCAGACCCCTCCTCCGGTTGGAATGTTCCCATACCCGGCGTATTAAAGGAGCAGTGGCTGTAATTTCCGATCCATCCTGCTCCCGCTGAGCTAATGGCAGAAAGAACTTGTTCGTGATGTGTGGCGGGGACAAAAACGACCAATTTTTTCAGTCGCTGGTTGTGCATCCGTTCCAAGATCTCTACATTTTGCAGTTGAAACAAGTGCGCCAACACATCGTTGACACCGCCTTCCGCAATATCGAGATTGGTGTGGGCCACATAGACGGAGATGTCGTGCGCCAACAATTTGGCAATCATTCTCCCGTAATACGAATCGGTCCGCAGCTTTTTTATAGATGAATAAATGACCGCATGATGGGACACAATCATCTCGGCACCAACCCGAATCGCTTCTTCCACAACCTCTTCCGTCACATCGAGCGTTACCAAAACTTTGTTGACCCGATTGACAGGGCTGCCGATTTGCAGGCCGATCTTATCGCCGTCCATTGCAATGCGGGGAGGCACCCATTCCTCCAGCAATCGAATGATATCGCCTACCGTCAGTTGCATGTCAGGAGCACCTCTTCCAACAAACTTCTTTTATGTGCCAAAACGTCCCTCTTTTGCGCAGCCTCTGCACCTTGTGCCCGTGCAAGATTGAGCAGCACCCGGTCAATCCGTTGCAAAACCGATTTGATTTTTTCCGCAAGTAGGGGATGATCTTTCAACAACTCCACATTCCCGATTTCATACCATAAGGGATTGTCATATATTTCAGTTCCCTGTTCCGCCACCAGGATCTCATACAAAATTTGATCGTCCAACACAATTTCTTCCTCAACAATCCGCCAACCGTTCGTATGCAGCCATCTGCGGAGCTGATCACCGTCCACCATCGGTTGTAAAATGAGCCGCGTCACACCCGCTAACTTGTCACGTCCGGCGGACAAGATCTCCACAATTGTCCCGCCGCCCATGCCGGCAATGGCAATCACGTCGACTTCACCCGCGTCCAAGACCGCAAGTCCGTTTCCTTTCCGGACATCGATTCGCTCTCCATACCCCGTTTCTGCAACCGTCCGCTTTGCGGTCTCGAAAGGTCCGTCATTGATCTCCCCGGCAACAGCATATGGGATACGCCCCGACTCCGCCAGATAGACCGGCAAGTAGGCGTGATCGCTGCCGATATCGGCAAACCGGACTCCATTCGGCACAAAATCGGCCACCTGTTGTAATCGTTTCGACAGTTTCATGAAATCACCGAAACCATTATACTCACAAATGACCTAAAAGACAAAGCGTGTCGGTCGGACCCGCTGATTCGCTGATCCCTTGTTTCACATACCGACAGCTAGGCAGTCTCGATGGAGTCGGCCTTGTGCAAATCAAGCAGATCAATAGCCTGTTCGCGAAGCTTGAACTTTTGAATCTTCCCGGACGCTGTCATCGGATACTCGGTGCAAAATTCAATATAGCGCGGCACCTTCTGGCGAGAAATACGGGTCAGGCAGTAGTCGCGAATTTCTTCGGCGGTCGCCGTAACCCCTTCTTTCAAGCGAATCCAGGCCATGACTTCTTCCCCGTATTTCTCGTCGGGAACACCGATGACCTGCACATCGAGAATCTTCGGATGGGTATACAAAAACTCTTCCACTTCCCGCGGATACACATTTTCTCCGCCGCGAATAATCATGTCTTTCAAACGGCCGGTGATGCGAACATATCCGTTCTCGTCCATCGTCGCCAAATCCCCGGTGTACAGCCACGCTTCCTGATCGATCGCTTTTGCTGTGGCTTCCGGATTTTTGTAGTAACCTTTCATGACATGATAACCCCGCGTACATAGTTCCCCCTGTACTCCGCGCGGAACTTCACGGCTGGTTCCGGGCTCCACGATCTTTACCTCCACATTTGGCAAAGCCCTTCCCACGGTCGACACCCGCAGCTCGATCTCATCCTGCGTCCGGGTTTGCGTAATCACCGGCGAGGTCTCGGTTTGTCCGTAGGCAATCGTAATTTCATTGGCCCCCATTCGATGGACCACTTCCTTCATGACTTCAATCGGGCAAGGAGATCCTGCCATAATACCTGTCCGCAGAGAGGAAAGATCAAACTGGTCAAACTGCGGATGACTCAACTCGGCAATAAACATGGTGGGAACTCCGTGCAAAGCCGTGCATTTTTCTTTTTCCACCGTCATCAGCACTTTTCCCGCGTCAAATTCTTGCACGGGAACCATCGTTGCGCCGACGGACACACAGGTCAATGTTCCCAAAACGCAGCCAAACGTGTGAAAGAAAGGAACCGGGATGCACATTCGATCTTCCTCGGTCAGATTCATGCATTCCGCAACATTGACCGCATTATTGATCAAATTGTAATGGGTCAGCATCACGCCTTTCGGAAAACCGGTGGTGCCGGAGGTATACTGCATGTTGATGACTTCATCGGGGTCAAGAGACTGCGATACTTCATCCAATACCTCGTCCTCCGCATCCTGCCCCATAATCAAAATATCCGACCAAAGAAACATGCCCGGATAACGAGTTTCCCCTAACAGAATGACATTTTTCAAAAAAGGCAGCTTGTCAGATTGCAGTTTTCCCGGTTCCGAATTCTTCAGTTCGGGGACGATTTCGTAAAGCATTTCGACGTAGGAATTCCCTCTGTAAGACTCCATCAGGATCAACGTGGTGGAATCAGATTGTTTCAGCAAATATTCCAGTTCCGACGTGCGATAATTGGTATTGACCGTCACCAGTACGGCCCCCATTTTGCCGGTTGCGAATTGAGCCGTCACCCATTCCGGTTGGTTGCTTGCCCAAATCGCCACAGGCTCACCCTTTGCAATCCCCAACTTCAGGAACGCTTTCGCTGTCTGTCGGCAAAGATCCTCAAACTGCTTGTACGTATAACGTAAATTCAGATCGGAATAAACAAGTGCCTCATGATTCGGATACGCTTCCGCCATGTTCGCAAGAAGTTTTCCCATTGTCACTCGCAATGCGCCTGCCATGATGAATTCCCCCCTTCCAAAATTCAAATTTTCATAACTTTCATGTAATATTTGATTCTGCAGAAAGAGGACTTATTCCTTTTTGACAACAAAATTCATCCGTAAAGAAAAAACCCTCCGTCTCCGGAGGAAGCTTGTTCTAACATCCGATTTGCCTTGCAATTACCATTCGCAAAATTTCTGAAGTTCCTTCTCCGATTTCCATCAGTTTCGCATCACGCAGATACCTTTCCACCGGGTACTCTTTCATGTAACCGTACCCGCCGTGAATCTGCACCGCCTGATCGGCAGCCCGCATCGCAGTTTCCGAAGCAAAAAGTTTCGCCATTGCCGCCTCTTGCGTAAAGGGTCGCTTTTGATCTTTCAACCAGGCAGCTTTCAAAACCATGTTGCGTGCCAACTCAATTTGCATGGCCATGTCGGCCAGTTTGAACTGAATCGCCTGAAACTTAGAGATCGTTTCCCCAAATTGTGTGCGTTCTTTTGCATATTTCAACGCTGCTTCGTAGGCCGCTCTTGCAATTCCTACCGACAAGGCCGCTATCGAAATTCTGCCTCCGTCCAAAGTGTATAGGAACTGTTTAAATCCTTTTTGCGGATCACCAAGCAGATTCTCCTTTGGAACACGAACATCTTCCAGAATCAGTTCTGCCGTATTGGAACCGCGAAGTCCCAATTTTTCGTATTCTCTGCTGACACGAAATCCGGGGGTGTCCGTAGGAACAATAAAAGCGGATATCACGTTTTTGCCTATCTCCGATTTGCCGGTCACAGCGGTTATGATGACAGTTTTTGCATATGACGCATTCGTGATAAACGACTTGGAACCGTTAATCACATATTCGTCTCCGTCCAAAACGGCTTTTGTTTGGGTTCCGCCCGCATCGGAACCTGCGTTTGCTTCAGTCAAACCGAAAGAACCCAACGCTCTCCCGGATGCCAAGGGAACGAGGTAGGCTCGCTTTTGCTCTTCCGTTCCAAAATAATAGATGGGACTGGCTCCCAAGGAGACGGCAGCCGCATAGCTCAATCCGGTGCTGCCGCAAGCCCTGCCGACTTCTTCAACCGCCAACGCATAGGAAATCGTATCACCGTCAGAGCCGCCGTACTCTTCCGGGAACGGAATGCCAAGGATTCCCAATCCCCCCATTTTCTCAAAGGTTTCCAAGGGGAATCGGCCAGTGCGATCCACCTCTTCCGCTTTACCCGCAACCTCCCTCTCAGCAAAATCCTTTACCATATCCCGTATCATTCGTTGTTCGTTCGTCAGATCAAAATTCACCCTGTTTTTCCCTCCCGCCGACCGAACGCTCGCTCGGCGATTGGACCTACCGACCGTACGTTCGATTCTCATTTCTTCTTATTATATTCGGGATTTCGAAACCTGTCGAGCCAATTTTTGATCCCCTCCCGAAAGACGACGACGGCCGTAACGATTAACGAAATTTTCAAGAAAGCGACAGTATCGACCAAAAAATAGGGTTTTGATCCTGAGAACAAGAACAGAAAATCCGGCGCCAGCAGAGCGACAACTGCAGATACTGCCCAGACAGGTGCAATAAACAGTCGGTTGCGCCCCAAAAAAACGCCGAGTCCCATGGAAACAGCAGCAAATATCAACCAATATAACGAGTTGAAAGCATAATCGTCGAACCCGATATTTCGCATATAAATAAGCGCAAATTCATACAAAGCTCCGATTCCGATCCAAGCCGCCGTGACGATCATTCTCGACTCTCCCGCAGCACCGGTTACAACCCAAATGAGAAGGACCACGACCAAAGCGCTCAGAGACCAAGCGGGAGATTCCAACAAGCGGAGCCTCTCTGCTAATAAATACCCGTCCGCCGCCACAAGCAAACTGCCGATTGTCAAGAACCCGACTCGCAGCGAATGAAACGGAAGTGGAAGACGAAACGCCAAAAAATAAAACAAAATTGTACCTGTCAGCAGGAAACCAATTTGCATCCAACTGGGAAACGATGTAAAATGAAGAACAAGCAGTACCAAGATTGTGGATCCGGCAAGAGATAACAGCAATCGCTTCCATTCGATCAAAGGTCTCCATGAATGTTGCGATGAATCTGGTTGTAAAGATTCCCCTTCCGCATACAGGTTGGACAAAAAATCACAATATTCTGCCGGAAGCAATCTGCTTTTTCGCCAAGTTTCGATTTCTTTTAAAATAAGCTGTTTGTTGGAATCATCCATAGGCGCATAACCTCTTTGTAGTGGTTCAGAATTGATACCAGTTTAATTCGACACAATCGGCCATACTCCTACAAACGAAAAACACCCGTACTGGACGGGTGATTGGGAGAAAGCTTGTTTCAAAGAAAGCTCTTGCGAAACGAATGTTATTCGAGAAAATCCTTCAGCCGCTTGCTGCGGCTCGGATGTCGAAGTTTGCGCAGCGCCTTGGCCTCGATTTGGCGAATCCGTTCACGCGTAACGCCAAACACCTTGCCTACTTCTTCCAGCGTGCGGGTTCGGCCGTCATCCAGTCCGAAGCGAAGACGCAACACGTTCTCTTCCCGTTCGGTCAATGTATCCAGCACATCTTCCAACTGTTCTTTTAACAGTTCATAAGCGGCTGCATCTGCAGGTGCCAACGCGTCTTGGTCTTCAATGAAATCACCGAGATGGGAATCGTCTTCCTCTCCGATCGGAGTTTCAAGCGATACCGGTTCTTGCGCGATCTTCATGATTTCACGCACTTTTTCCGGGCTCATTTCCATCTCAACAGCAATTTCTTCGGGTACGGGTTCACGCCCAAGTTCTTGCAGCAATTGGCGGGAAACACGAATCAGTTTGTTAATCGTCTCCACCATATGAACGGGAATCCGAATGGTTCGCGCCTGATCCGCAATGGCGCGGGTGATTGCTTGGCGGATCCACCAAGTGGCATAGGTGCTGAACTTATACCCTTTGCGGTAATCAAACTTTTCTACCGCTTTGATCAATCCCATGTTTCCTTCCTGAATCAGGTCCAGGAATAACATACCGCGGCCTACGTAGCGTTTCGCAATACTGACGACCAGACGGAGATTTGCTTCGGCCAGACGGCGCTTCGCTTCCTCGTCGCCTTGTTCAATGCGCTTTGCCAATTCAATTTCTTCTTCTGCGGAAAGCAACGGAACACGACCGATCTCTTTCAGATACATGCGAACCGGATCATTAATCTTGATACCCGGCGGAACGGAAAGATCCCCCAAATCGAATTCTTCAGTTTCAGTGGTGACATCAGCGTCGTCTTCCTCATCATCGAGCAGCAACTCTTCATCTTCATCATCATCGTCGTCCGCTTCGTTGGACACTTCGATATTGCGCTCCGACAACACTTCGAAGAATTCATCAATTTGATCCGAATCCTGATCAAACGCGGAAAGTTTGTCCATGATTTCCTTATAGGTCAAATAGCCTCTTTTTTTACCTGCATCAAGCAATTGCTCTTTTACTTGATCCAAAGTCAATTCAGTCGTTTCAGAGTGTTTCACTGGTTTCTTCACCATCCCGACCCCTCCTTCCCCACGGAGTGTCTATCGTAGTTTTTGACGTAACACAATTTGTTCTTGCGTCAATGCACGCAATCTTTCAAAATCCCCGCTTTTTGCTGCTTCTTCCATTTCTTTCGGAAAAAATTGAAGACGTTTTTCATCTTTATGTCTTTGAATCCGCATCATGTACTCTTCGGGAAGACCGGGCCTGTTGTCAATTGACTCCGCCTCATAGGCGAGTTCCGATGCCAGCCGGATCAGTCTTTCATCCTCCAGTTGCGTAATGAATTGGGCGGGATTCGCGTCTTCATGAATATCATAATAACGATAAAGAAATACAGCCAATGCGGCATGCTCATCAACGGAAAATTCGTCAACAAGCGCTTCTTTGACTTGTCTAGCTACCCCCGGATCGATTAACATATGAGATAGAAGCTTCCTTTCCGCCTGAATATGGGCGGGAGGCGGAGTGCGCACTTTTTTGAACATGCGCTCACCATTATTTATATTAGTATTCCACTTACTGGCAGGTTTATCCCCGGATTTTTGTTCAGATGCAGCCATCTGCATCTCATGAACCAAGGATTCGAGAGACACTTCAAATTCTCCTGCCAATTCGCGCAAATACGTCTCTCGCTCAACAGGGCTTTTGACGTTGCTGATCACCTTAACCGCTTCCGTCAAAAAAGAAACGATACCCTCTTGTGATGACAACTGACTGGACTGCCGCAGCATCTGAAGCTTAAATGCAACAGCAGACAGGGTGCCTTCGTCCACAATGCGTTCAAACGCGGAAACGCCATATTTCTGAAGGAATTCGTCAGGATCCAGCCCATCCGGCAACACCGCAACCCTGGATTGTCCTCCAATCTCCGAAATGACTTCCGAGTTGCGAGCAGCGGCAGTTTGTCCCGCACGGTCACCATCGTACATCATAACAATTTCCTGCGAATTTCGTTTGAGAATTTTCGCTTGGTCAGGGGTCAACGCGGTGCCCAAGGCCGCCACGGCATTTTTGATACCGTGTTGGTAAGCGGCGATCACGTCCATGTACCCCTCAAGCAAAATCACTCTGTTTTGTTGACGCATATGGGTTCTTGCACGATGAAGATTAAACAGGTGACGGCCTTTTTGAAACAGTTCCGTTTCGGGAGAATTCAGGTATTTGGGTTCCCCTTTTCCCAACGTGCGTCCGCCAAATGCAATCACTCGACCCTGCCCGTTATGAATGGGGAACATTACCCGGCCGCGAAAACGATCAAAATAGCGTCCTTGCTGGTTACTGCTGAGCGAAAGCAAACCTGCCTGTTCGAGAAAGGGTTCGTCAAATCCCCGTTTCTTCAAAAAGGAAGCCAGTACATCCCATCGATCAGGCGCATAGCCCAACTGAAACTCTTCAATCGTTATCAATGACAGACCACGATCTCGCAGATAATTCAGACCAGGCAGACCCGCATCCGAATTCA
>JAGVBM010000049.1 GCA_020059765.1 Bacillota bacterium | reverse complement strand
TTCAGCCAGGAAGATATCCGATTGGACGGATGGGCCATCGAATGCCGAATCAATGCGGAAGATCCGGAAAAGAACTTTCTGCCTTCACCGGGAACCATCAGCAAATATTTGCCGCCGGGAGGATTTGGCGTACGCATCGACTCTGCGGCTTATCCCGGGTATAAAGTGACCCCGTTTTATGATTCGATGATTGCGAAGCTGATTGTCTGGGCTCCGACCCGTATGGAAGCCATCGCGCGAATGGAGCGGGCCCTTCAGGAATTCCAGATCGAAGGGATTAAAACGACGATTCCGTTTCATTTGAAGGTGTTGAACCACCCTGCGTTTATTGAAGGAGACGTGAACACCAAGTTTCTGGAAATGTATCCGCTTTGATGGACAGGTGCCTGATTTGATTGACAATGGGCTCAAATTGTCATATTTTGCTCCCTCTGGTATACTATTGATACTAGTCGGACAAACAAGGGGGATTGTACTTGACAATGGAAAATTTGGAATTTGACGTTACAGAGATGGGTCAAGTTCGCATCGCAAAAGAAGTTATAGAAATCATAGCCGGACTAGCAGCGACCGAAGTGCGCGGCGTCGCAGGAATGAGCGGCGGAGTGGCTGGCGGCATCGCTGAATTGCTTGGACGCAAAAACCTTGCTAAGGGTGTAAAGGTTGAGGTCGGGGAAAAACAGTGTGCCGTGGACCTTTCGATTGTGACTGAATTTGGGATCAAAATTCCTGAGGTAGCGGTAGAAGTGCAAGAAAATGTAAAACGTGCCATCGAGAGCATGACCGGTCTCGAAGTTGTGGAGGTTAACGTTCATGTATTGGGCGTTACCTTTAAAAGTGAGGAAAAAGAAGAAGAGGCGGTTGCCCAACCTCAGCGTGTACGATAATATTTCCCCCCCTGCTTGGGGGTTTTTATACAACCGGAGGAGGGACAAGCTTTGGGTTTTTTGGATCGAATTCTGCTCGTTTTGTACAGCTTGGCGGTCGCTGGCGTCGCTTTGCTGACAGTATCTCATGTGTTTCGTTTCCCATTGTTGGATCGCCTGTATGTTGAATACCCCTATCAGGTGTTGGTTGCGGCCGTGATTTTATTTTTGCTCTCCTTACGGTTTATTTTTATTCGTTCAGGCGACTCTGGGGAACTGCAAGCGATCGTCAGCAAAACGGAACATGGAGAAGTCCGGATTTCCGTTCAGACGTTGGAAAGTCTTGCGGAACGTGCAGCGCGCCTGGTTCGGGGCGTCAATGATCTGAAAACAAAAGTCCGCCCCTCCGAGGTGGGGATTCGCGTCGCTGTCCGAATCTCCGTCGACCCTGATTTGAACATTCCGCAGCTTACATCAACGGTCCAGGAAAAAATAACAGATTACGTGGAATCGACAACTGGACTGACCGTTCAGGAAGTAATCGTTCACGTGTCCGACATCGCAAAGCCGCAGGCCGGAAAAGTTCCTGCGCGGCCGAGGGTTGAATGAACATGCTGCGAAGAATCGTCGAGTTGATTGAAACGGCTAACTTGCGGATGATCGGGGTAACCATCGGATTGGTGTTGGGCATACTGTATTTGTTCGTCGGATTTTGGAAGTCATTGGTATTTGTAGGTTTTATCGTTGCAGGGTATCTTGTCGGCCGTTGGTTGGACAATCAGGAAGATTGGCGGGATATCGTGCAGCGATTGATCCCAAATAAACGTGACTAGGGGCTGTGGCAACACGCCTCTTTCTTTTGTCTGCAAAGATTCTTTCAATAGAGGCTTTTTGGATTGGGCACAACTAAAAAGATTACAAAAGCGGGGGTTCTTATATGAGTCGCAGGTTGGTTCGGGAAAAATCGTTGCAAAGCTTATTTCAAATCAGAATGGGAGAAGTGCCGATCGACGAGGCGATTGAACATGTGTTGGAAGAAACGGAACAACCCGTAGATACCCAATACCTTCGTCAATTGGTGGCAGGCACCACTCAACACCAGAAGCAAATTGACGAAGTGATTCGCCAGTATTCGGTCGGCTGGGAACTTGACCGCATGCCGGTAGTCGATTTGACGCTTTTGCGAATGGCAATCTATGAATTGTTGTACGAACAGGATGTTCCCGTCAAAGTCGTGATCAATGAAGCGGTGGAATTGGCTAAAGTGTTCTCCACGGCCGAGTCTGCCAAATTCGTCAATGGGGTCTTAGGGAAATTAATTGGTGAAATCGAGCAGCTGAGGGGTATTGCAGCAAATGATTCTGGGGATTGACACGAGCAATTACACCACTTCCTTGTGCGTGATTGATGGAGCGGGAAACATCGTAAACGAACAGCGGAAGCTGCTGGAAGTGGATGCCGGCGAACGCGGGTTGCAGCAATCGGCGGCCGTTTTTCAACATGTCCGAAATCTGCCTGCCTTGCTGGAAACCATCGGAAGTTTGCAAGAGATCAAGGGGATTAGTGTATCGACAAGACCAAGACCGGAAGAAGCTTCCTATATGCCGGTTTTTCTGGTTGGAGAAGGAATGGGTCGCAGTCTCGCTGCAAGCCTCAGCCTCCCGCTGTTCCGTACCAGTCATCAAGAGGGGCATATTGCGGCGGGTGAAGGAACGGCGGGATATGTACCGGAGGAGAATTTTCTTGCCGTGCACGTGTCGGGCGGAACCACCGATTTGCTGTGGGTGAAACGGCGAACAGCCGGATATCAAATCAGACAAATGGGAAGTTCGAAAGATCTGCATGCGGGTCAGTTTGTCGATCGGGTGGGTGTTGCCCTGGGATTGCCGTTTCCTGCGGGGGCGCACTTGGAACAGTTGGCGAGAACCGGCAAGGAATCTGATTGGTCCATCCGCCTGCCGTCTCCGGTGAATGGCTACAATTGGTCTTTTTCGGGACCGGAAACCGCTGCCCTAGGGTTGATTCAAACCGGTGCCAGTCCGGCGGGAGTTGCGAGAGCAGTGGAAAGCGCGATCGCCAAAGGTCTCGAGAAAGTATTGCGAAAAGCGATTGCGGAAAGCGGTCTCAAGTCGGTGCTGATTGTGGGCGGTGTGGCAGCCAATCTGTATATTCGGGACAGATTGAAGGATCGTTTGCAGCATCCGGCAGTCGGTGCCCGTTTATATTTCGCGGATCCTCGTTATTCGACCGACAACGCATTTGGAGTTGCCCGCATTGGTCTTTTGTCACAAAAAGTTCAATGATCCAAATGATTGGTTGAACAAGCTGATTGTAGTATAATGGTTACGTACCGTGAATCACCGTTTCATTTAGTGAAACGGTCAAGGAGGAAATTGTTTATGACTGATGTTCAGGGACTAAAAGCAGACGAGAAACTGTATGAGATTACGATTATCGGCGGAGGTCCTGTAGGTCTGTTTGCTGCTTTCTACGCGGGTATTCGCAACATGTCGACCAAAATTATCGACAGCCTTCCACAATTAGGCGGTCAATTGGCCGAATTATATCCGGAGAAGTATATTTATGACGTAGCAGGCTTTCCAAAGGTATACGCAAAAGATCTGATCAATAATCTGAAGGAACAAATGTCGCCTTACAATCCCACCGTATGTCTGAATGAACAAGTGGGGGAAGTGGAAAAGCAGGCGGATGGAACTTTTAAGCTGACAACCAATACGACGGTTCACTATTCCCGTTCCTTATTGATTGCCGCAGGGATCGGAGCCTTTACTCCCCGCCGTCTGCCAGCCGCCAATACGGAACAATTCGAAGGTAACGGCATTCATTATTACATTGATGATCTTTCCAAATTTAAAGGCATGAACTGTCTGGTAGTCGGAGGCGGCGACTCCGCAGTCGACTTCGCGTTGATGTTGGAGACTGTAGCGAAAAAAGTAACGCTGATTCACCGTCGGGACGCTTTCCGTGCCCATGAGGACAGTGTGCAAAAGCTGTTTAATTCGTCAGTGGATGTGAAGGTATTCACAGAGCTGAAAGCGGTAGATGGCAGTGACCAGTTAGAGAAAGCGTTGCTGATGAACAGCAAAGAAATAACAGAAGAAGAAATTCCGGTCGACGTGATTATCGGAGCGCTCGGTTTCTCTGCTTCGCTTGGTCCGATTTTGAATTGGGGCTTGGAAATTCAGGATAATGCAATTGTCGTGAATTCGAAGGGTGAAACGAACATTCCCGGCCTTTATGCAGTAGGCGATATTGTCACCTATCCGGGCAAAATCAAATTGATCGCCACCGGGTTCGGGGAAGCCCCAACTGCAGTGAACAACGCCAAACATTACCTCGATCCGGATTCGAAACTGCATCCGGGTCACAGTTCGTCCGGGTTCGGCCATAAATGATCAACCGTATATCTCCAAGTCTGCGCCGCATGGCGTAGACTTTCCTGTTTTTGTGGACATGGGGTGTCCAAACATGCTAATTTGTTACGGTAGACAGCATGGGTTACGATCGATTTTCATTGTGATCGGGAGGAATAATCATGAGTGCGCAGATTATCAGCGGCAAGGAAATTGCGAGCCAAATTCGCGAGGAATTGAAAACGGAAGTGGAACAACTGGAGAAAAAAGGAATCCAACCGGGGTTGGCGGTGATCCTGGTCGGAGATGATCCTGCTTCCCACAGCTACGTAAAAGGAAAAGAGAAGGCTTCCATCGAATTAAATTTTTATTCGGTAATTCATCGGCTGGATACAGACACTTCGGAGGAAGAGGTGCTTTCTCTCATTCGAGAATTGAATCAAGACTCGAAAATTCACGGGATCCTGGTACAACTTCCGCTGCCGAAGCACATTTCCGAGAAAAAAGTGATCCAATCCATTGACCCGGCCAAAGATGTGGACGGCTTTCACCCGGAAAATGTCGGCAACATGTATATCGGATTGCCTGCGTATCTGCCTTGCACGCCGCATGGAGTCATTCAGATGCTGATTCGTTCGGGTGTGCAAATCGAAGGGAAACATGCGGTGGTCATCGGCCGTTCCAATATTGTCGGCAAACCGATGGCGCAATTGCTGTTAAATCAGAATGCGACGGTGACAATTTGTCATTCCCGGACCCCGAACTTGGCCGAAATTACAAAACAAGCCGACATTTTGATTCCGGCTGTCGGACGCGCCGGAACCGTGACGGCCGACATGGTGAAACCGGGTGCGGTTGTGATCGATGTGGGGGTCAATCGCGTTGACGGAAAATTGGTCGGCGACTGCGCGTTTGCTGAGGTGAAGGAAGTTGCGGGCATGATTACGCCTGTTCCGGGCGGGGTCGGACCGATGACCATCACCATGCTCATGTACAATACGGTGGAGTCAGTCAAACGCCACAACTCAAACCGATAAAGGATGAATCATTTTGATTGCCAACGAACAGATTCTTTCAGTGTCAGAATTGACAGGAGCCATTAAAAATTTGCTGGAGAAGAGCCCGGATTTGTCGGATTGTTGGGTGCGGGGAGAGATCTCGAATTTTACCCATCACAGCAGCGGACACATGTATTTTACGTTGAAAGATGCGGGAAGCCGCGTCAAATCGGTGATGTTTGCCTCCAAAAATCGCTCGCTCAATTTTCTGCCGAAAGAAGGCATGAAAGTAATCGTACACGGCAATGTTTCCGTGTTTGAACGAGACGGACAATACCAACTGTATGTGGACGAGATGCAGCCTGACGGATTGGGGTCACTCTATCTGGCTTTTCAGCAACTGAAAGAACGTTTGGAAAAAGAAGGGCTGTTTGACGAAAGGAACAAACAGCCGCTGCCTGTTTTTCCGAAAGTCATCGGGGTTGTCACATCACCGACGGGAGCAGCCGTAAGGGATATCATCACGACGATTCGCCGCCGTTATCCAATCGCCCATGTGCTGCTCTATCCTGTTCTGGTGCAGGGAGCCGAGGCGCCGGCCTCGATAGCCCATGCGATTGAAGATTTCAATCGGTTGGAAGAATACCGGGCAGATGTGTTGATCGTCGG
>JAGVBM010000047.1 GCA_020059765.1 Bacillota bacterium | reverse complement strand
GGCTTTGTTGACCGGTCCCCCCATATCAAAGGCCATCATGGCTCCCAGGATAATCCCCAACAAAATGGCATTTCCCTGTCCCAGGTTGGTTAACCATCGTCCCAACGCCGCGTTCATGCCCGCCACCGGTTCTGCCACAATATAGATCATGATCAATCCGGTAAACAAGATTCCCAACAGCGGGTAAATCAGCATCGGTTTAAGACCTTCCAAGGATTCCGGCAGCTTGGCGAACACTTTTTTCAGTCCGACGACAAGATATCCCGCCAAAAATCCGGCGATTAACCCGCCAAGGAAACCCGCGCCGGAATTTGCCGCCAGCAGCCCTCCCACCATACCGGGCGCCAAACCGGGCCGATCAGCAATGCTCATGGCAATAAATCCCGCCAAAATCGGAATCATTAACTTGAATGCGGAACCTCCGCCAATATCCATCAACACCTTGGCCGCCGGATGGAAGGACGGATCATTCGGATCAAACGCCTTGATGCCGAACATGAAACTGATCGCGATAATGATTCCGCCGCCAACCACAAAGGGCAGCATGTTGGAAACCCCATTCATCAAATGCTTGTATACAGGGGACCGTTTCTCTTTTTGCCGGAATTTTGCGTCCGCGATCTGTTCTTTGTAGGATGCCTCTCCTTGATAGACAGCCCCCTCTTGCTTGATCGCTTTTGACAAAAGACCTTCCGCATTTCGAATTCCTTCCGTCACGGGCACTTCGATCACCACTTTGCCGGCGAAACGATCCATGTCCACTTGCTTATCGGCCGCAACAATCACAGCCGTCGCTTCTGCAATGTCCTGCTCCGTCAATTGGTTCTTTACACCGCCGGACCCGTTTGTTTCCACTTTAATCGGAATCCCCAATTCTTCCGCTTTCTTTCGCAAAGCGTCTGCTGCCATGTACGTATGGGCAATTCCTGTCGGACAAGCGGTGACCGCCACCACTTTGATGCCGTCATGGCGCGTCTCACGGGTCGGTTCTTTCTGCAGTTCCCGTTCTTTGCGGGACACGATCTCAAGAATCTGGCTGCGAGTCTCCGCCGTCATCAATTCCCGGCGGAACGAATCGTCCATCAACATTTCCGACAAACGTGCCAAAGTTTCCAAATGAGCCTCATCCGCATCTTCCGTCGCGGCGATCATGAAGAACAAATGCGCTTTTTGCCCGTCAAGGGATTCATAGTCAATCCCCTCTTGCGAAAAACCAAAGGCGATAGCGGGCACTTTGACGGCTGTCGTTTTGGCGTGGGGGATCGCAATTCCTTCCCCGATTCCCGTTGAAGTGTGAGCTTCCCGCTTCCAGATCGCTTTCTTCATGTCGTCTTTGCTGTGCAAGCATCCCGCCGCATCCAATTTTTCAACCAATTCATCGATGACTGCGTTCTTGCTGGCGGCGGACAAGCGGGGAATGATCGTGTCCTCTCTTAACAAATCAATAATCCGCATAGAAAACACCCCTTTTTTCTCATATCGTTGAGCAACCTCCCGTCGCTCTGGCAACGCCGAGGACGGCGGGAGTGTTCAAGCCATTATGGAAATTCGAACCTGCGGCAAGAACGAATCGACCGTTTCCTGCGTGCAGAACCCTTCCGAAAGTGCGGTTGCGCTGCCGGCTGCGACTGCAAAACGAAAAGCCGTCTCGAACTCGTTCGTTTGCAAGTACCGATACAAGAAGCCGGCGACCAGCGAATCTCCCGCCCCGATGGAATTGACCGGTTGTTGTCGGGGGATGATCGCCCGATACGCTTCCGAGCGATTGACAAACACCGCACCCTCTCCCGCCATGGAAACAATCACGTTTTGCGCTCCCGACTCGACCGCTTTTCGCCCGTACGCAACCGCTTCTTCAGCAGAAGCAATCCTCGTGCCAAACAGTTCGCCCAGTTCATGATGATTCGGCTTGATCAAAAACGGGCCCTCCGCCAAACTGTTGCGCAACGCTTCCCCGCTGGCATCGAGACAAATTCGCACCCCTTTCGGCGCAAGCTGGCGGATGAGCTTTTGATAGATGTCTGCCGGTACACTTTCCGGAACACTGCCCGCCAGGACCAAATAATCACCGTCGGATAAATCCGCAAGTTGGTTCCATAACTGGTCCAACGCTGCCTGTGGAATCGTCGGCGATACGCCGCTCAAATCGGTTTCTGCTGCCGCTTTCAGTTTCAAGTTGATCCGGGAATCCTCTTCCACCTGGATCAAATGGTGGGAAACGCCCGCTTTCTCCACTTGCTGGCGGATAAAAGCACCCGTAAAACCGCCGACAAACCCCAACGCTGTACTTTCCATGCCCAAGATCTTCAAGACTTTCGAAACATTAATCCCTTTTCCCCCTGCGTCTTTCCACTCTTTCTCAACGGAATGGATCGTTCCCTCGCGAAACGAAGAAACCCAAACGTGATAATCGAGAGAAGGATTCAGGGTAAGCGTGAAAATCATACTGTCACCACTTTTAACTTTGTTTTTTTCTGATAAGCTTCCCGCTGAACGTCGTCCAAGCCCTCGTCGGTAATCACATGAAGACCGTCCAACTCTGCCACTTTGGCAAAGGTAATCCGCGAAAACTTGCTCGAATCGGCCAGGACATATTTTTCATCCGAATATCGAAGGGCAAGCTGCTTCACATGAGCCTCATCCGGGTCGGGAGTGGTCAGGCCATGCTCCGCATCGATCCCGTTGATTCCCAAAAAGCATTTGTCAAACCGGTATTGGCCGATGGTCGTCACCGCGTCTCGCCCGACCACCGCCCATGTACGCGCTTTCAATTCACCGCCCAATAAAATGGTTTTGATATTGCGCTTTAACAACTCCAGTGCAATGTTCACACCATTCGTCACTACAACCAAATTGTCTTGGGGGAGATACGGAATCATCAGGTAGGTCGTCGTACCCGCATCAAGATAAACGGAATCGTGTTCGTTGACGAGACCGGCCGCATATTTGGCGATCGCGGTCTTTTCCTTTTCATTTCGCATCGCTCGTTCAAGAAACGTTGATTCTTCCATCTTGCGAGGCAAGGAAGACGCGCCGCCGTGCACACGCTGCAACAGCTTCTGTTCCTCCAACTCGCTGAGATCCCGCCGGATGGTCGACTCGGATGCCCCGGTCGCCTCCGTGATTTCCTGAATGCGAATCACCTCTTTTTCCTTCAACAGTTCCAATATCATCTGGTGCCGTTCGGGCGTTAACATAAGTTCCCTCCACGCCAAAAGTGGTTGTGCTTGATTTGAAAATCGTTCTTGCTGATCTGATTATACCCCCTACATCAATCATATTCAATCACAAACACTCATATTCAATCAGTTTATTTTTCGAATTCAATCAAAATCAACCAAAATAATATGAAAGGAAAGGAAAAAAAAGACCGCCCTTGTCCAAAGGAAGGCGGTCTATTTCTTGACTGTTTCCTATTGAGCCGATCCCCCCGCAGAGGACGGCTATTGTACAGACCGTAGGTGTGTCC
>JAGVBM010000206.1 GCA_020059765.1 Bacillota bacterium | reverse complement strand
TCTGGGGACTGGGTATGGCCGGTTGCTTCCCGCTCAATCAGTTCCTCTTACGGGGAATGGCGAGGGGGCAGCCGTCATTATGCAATCGACATCAGTGCGCCTGTCGGTACTCCCGTCTATGCCTCCAACAATGGCACCGTGATTTTTGCCGGTTGGGACGGGGGATATGGATATGCCGTCCGAATTTCTCACGGCAACGGGATTGTCAGTGTCTATGCCCATCTGTCGGCGATCAATGTATCTGCGGGCCAACAGGCCGGCAAGGGAGACGTGATCGGACGCGTCGGCTCCACCGGACAATCGACCGGTCCGCATCTGCATTATGAAGTGCGGGTCAACGGCATCCGCGTCAATCCGTCAGCGTACATGTAACAGGGCAACTGGTTGGGCAAACGACAGAGGTCTCATGGAGACCTCTTTTTTGCACTGTGTGAGAATTTATAAGTTTTCAAGGTAACAAGTGTAAGTGCAGCTAAAGCTTCGCCTGCGCCTAAAGACTTGGCGAAGCTAAGTTTTCTAACTATAATGGGAACATTGAGACATGACAGGGGAGAACATTATGGATGCAGGTTTGTATCGGCGGGGATTACGCTCGGGTTTGCAGACAACATGGGTGTTGGGCAAGGTAATTGTCCCTGTCACGCTTGTGGTTACCCTTGTAAAACATACGCCGGTGATACACGGGTTGGTCTCGCTCTTTGCGCCGTTAATGAACTGGTTCGGATTGCCGGGGGAAGCGGCCGTGGTATTGGGATTGGGTTTTATCCTGAACTTGTATGCGGCTATCGGGGCCATGTTTGTACTTCCTCTGAACGTGCATGAGATCTTTATCTTATCGGTGATGTTAAGTTTCTCCCACAATTTGCTGGTGGAAACGGCGGTTGCCAAACGGGCGGGACTGTCAGCGATAGTGATTGCCTCGCTGCGAATCGGAACGGCATTTGTCGCGGCTGCGGCGCTCCGTTTTCTCTCACCCGTCGGATTGGAAAAGGCGGTGCCGGATGCAGGGGCAGTAACGTTTGACCTTTATTTCTGGAATATGCCACTTGCCGCTTTTCTTTTGGAACTGCTGGACAAAGCATGGTCAGCCGTTTGGCAGTTGGCGGTGATTGTGATCCCCTTGATGTTTGTCATTCAAATCTTGAAAGAAGTACATTTTCTGGATCGGATGGCTTCCTGGATGCGGCCGGTCGCACAATTTTTAGGGCTGCCGGAAAAAGCATCGATCCCTTTGCTTGCCGGAATCTTTTTTGGTCTTGCCTATGGGGCGGGAGTTATCTTGCAGGCGACGGAAGAGGAACATTTCAGCCGTCGGGATTTGTACCTGATGTTTATGTTTCTGATCTTGTGCCATGCGGTGGTGGAAGATACGCTGCTGTTTGTGCCTCTGGGTGTGAATCCCTGGCTGCTGCTCGGTATCCGATTGGGTGCGGCCGTGGTTTTGACTGTCGTGTTGGCTCGTGTATGGCGAGTCCGAACGGTCAAACCGGGGATAGCTGCGTAACCCGGAGCAGTAGGCAAGATTGACGGAAGCACGAAACGTTGCTGCTGACAGACAACAACTTGGGAGGTCATCATGAAATTTACACACATCCTGTTTGACCTGGACGGAACATTGGTCGATACAAACGAACTGATTCTGCAATCCTTTGAACATGCGTTGGGACATTTTTTTCCGGGACGTTATACGCGGCAGGACGTGCTGCCGTATATGGGGGAACCTTTGGTTCAGCAGTTCAGCCGCTTTACGGAACCGGAACTGGTGCCGCAATTGGTGGATGTATACCGCAAACACAATGTGGAGAAGCATGACCTGCTGGTGGCCATTTTTCCCCATGTCAAAGAGGTGCTGACCGACTTGAAAAACACGGGACACAAACTGGCGGTCGTTACCAACAAAATGCGTCTGACGGCTGAGATGGGGCTGCGGTTGTTTGAACTGGAGCCGTTGATTGATGTGTTGGTGACGATTGAAGATACGACCAAGCACAAGCCCGAACCGGAACCGCTGCTGTTTGCCATGGACAAGTTGGGGGCGGAAGCGGAGGCGGCCTTGATGGTGGGAGATTCTCCCTATGACATCATGGCGGGAAAAGCGGCCGGAACCGCCACTTGCGGGGTATCCTGGAGCTTGCGGGGCAAGGAAGGACTGATCGAGTACCAGCCTGATTACCTGATTGACGATATGAAAGAATTGTTAAAGATTGTGCGGGGGTAATATGAGACGGACGGAACGATATCCGGTACAGGGAGCAAATTCCCTCTGGCAATTGTACAAAACGGTTTCCTTTTGGAAAGTGACCCGGAATTTCATCGTGATCCAATTGGCCAGGTACACGCCTTTTTTTCCTGTGAAGAATTGGCTGTACCGCACCTTTCTGGGAACCAAGGTCGGGGATCAAACCGCGTTCGGGTTGATGGCGATGCTGGATGTGATGTATCCGGAACGGATTTCTGTCGGCCGCAATTCGATCATCGGCTACAACTCGACGATTTTGGCGCACGAATATTTGCTGGACGAATACCGGCTCGGGGATGTGATCATCGGGAACAACGTGATGATCGGTGCGAACACGACCATTTTGCCTGGTGTATCGATTGGCGACGGGGTCGTAATTGGCGCCGGTTCCCTGGTGAACCGGGACATTCCGGCTCATGCGTTTGCGGCCGGCAATCCGGTGCGGATTATCCGCGAGGGCAAAGAAAGATAACATGTCATTACAGCCAATACTCGCGGATGTGCAGCCAATGCGAAAGGAGAATCAAAAATGAGTGCAACCGAATCACAAAAAATCGATGAAGAAGAGGAACGGCTGCGCCTTCAACAAGAATATAACAAACAAGAATATATGCTGATTCTCTCTTCGCTTTTGACATTGCCGCTGATTCTGCAGATGTTGACGATGTTTACGCCGATTCAAAACCTTCTGCCGTCATTTCTCTGTGCGCCGCCAACGAGAACGTCGTCTTTGTCATACGGCGACATCATCCCGTATATTCAGCTCGCCTTGGCGACAATCGTACAGTTTGTTCCCGGCTGGAGATTCTATGACGGGGCGTATAAGACGCTGAGGGGCGGGAGTGCCAACATGGATGTGCTGGTGGCGTTGGGCACGTCCGCAGCTTATTTTTACAGTGTGTATCAAACGTTTGTCGGTCGCGGAGAAGTGTATTACGAGGCT
>JAGVBM010000175.1 GCA_020059765.1 Bacillota bacterium | reverse complement strand
GAATTGTATCCGCAGCCCTTTGTGCCAATTGATGACCGCTTCTTCCCGGATTGGCAGCAAAATCTTGCATGACTTCTACCATGGCAGTCGTTATTTCCGGTGGTTTTGGCCAAGAAGACGCTGCATTGTCAAGATAGATCATCCGATCCACCTCATTTCTTCAATTCGACTTATAACTGCAGGAAGAGAAACGGAGAGGGAATTCACTCCTCTCCGCACTCCTTTTCTCAAATCTATTTGTCTAACAAACTTAAGATTCTTTCCAGGTCATCCAACGAATAATATTCAATTTCAATCTTTCCGCGTTTTTTTCCAGAGTGGATTTTAACGGCGGTCCCCAATTGAAATCGAAACTTTTCTTCATATTGTTGGATGGTGCGATCGGATTCATTTTTCTTCTTTTTTGTTTCACGTGGAACATTATTTGTGAGTCGATTGACCATCTGTTCCACCATGCGCACACTTAGATCGTCATCCATAATTTTTTGCGCCAAAAGAAGTTGTTGCTGTTTGTTAGCAAGACCGAGAATTGCACGGGCATGTCCCATTGAGATTGTTCCACGTGAAACATGTTTTTGAATTTCAGGAGGAAGATTGAGCAATCGCAAAAAATTTGCGACGTGAGAACGGCTTTGGCCCACTTTTTGCGCTAACTCTTCTTGTGTAAGATTGAATTTTTCCATGATGTTGCTATAGGCTTCGGCAACTTCGATAGAATTGAGATCCTCCCTTTGTAAATTCTCGATCAATGCAATCTCGGTCATTTGTCGGTCGTCAAACTCTTTGACAACCGATTGAATGTCTTGCAACCCAGCAAGCTGTGCAGCTCGCCATCTCCGTTCACCTGCGACAATCTCATAACCCCGAAAGCTTTTTCGTACGATTATGGGTTGAATGATTCCATGCTCTTTAATCGAATCAGCCAACTCTTGCAACTTCTTTTCATCAAATTCTTTTCGCGGTTGATATGGATTCGGACGCAATTCCTCAATCTTTATCGATTGAACGCTGTCATCTTCCGAAATTTGCGGCAATAATGCCTCTAAACCTTTTCCCAAACGCTTGCTCATGAGTTCGACACTTCCTTTGCAAGGTCCATGTAAACTTCAGCCCCGCGCGATTTGGGATCATACATAATAATAGGTTGTCCGTGACTGGGTGCTTCGCTTAAACGTACATTGCGCGGAATAATCGTACTGTACACTTTTTCACGAAAATACTTTTTCACATCCTCGATGACCTGCAGCCCGAGATTCGTTCGAGCGTCAAGCATCGTTAAAAGTACTCCTTCAATCTCCAGATTTGTGTTGAGATGTTTCTGCACAAGACGGATTGTATTCAATAATTGACTTAACCCTTCTAATGCGTAGTATTCACACTGGATGGGTATAAGAACAGAATCTGCCGCCGTCAATGCGTTAACTGTCAGAAGTCCAAGCGAAGGAGGACAATCAATAATGATGTAATCGTAACTGTTCTTTAGAGGAATTAATGCTTTTCGTAGTCGAACCTCGCGTGAGATTGTAGGTACCAGTTCAATTTCAGCACCGGCAAGTTGGATAGTAGCAGGAATCGCATCTAACCCGTCAACTTGAGTGGGAAGTATGGATTCAGTTGTATTGGATTCATTAATAAGAACATCATATATGCAAGAATTCACATCCGCTTTGTTGATCCCGACACCACTAGTCGAATTGCCCTGCGGGTCGATATCAATCAATAAGGTGCGTTTTCCCAATGCAGCCAGGCAGGCACCGAGGTTTACGGAGGTCGTTGTTTTGCCGACTCCGCCTTTCTGGTTCGCCACTGCGATTACTCTCGCCATGAGCTTCACCTCGTCAAAAAAAGAATTATCTATTCAGTTCGTCTAAGATGCAGTTCCTGCCTATTAATCTCACAACCTTTATTTTACAAGAAACATAGGGAAAAAGGTAGACAAAAAAATACACCTAAATTTTTTATCACTTTAGTCGAGAATACTCCCGCCTTGAGGTGGGGATATATGGAGTCAAATATTTTTGTAGGTAAACAAAAGAAAACACACCTCCAAGGGGAATCTTGACATTGGACCGTTCGTTCAGCCACATTCCAGAGAAACAAAGGATCCCTCATAAAAAAGCAGGTAATTGGGCTGAAAACGATATCAAGAGCTGCCCGTCAGAACGTGTGCAAATTATGGCGGGAAGAAATATTTTCGGATCAGGATTTGGGTACCCGAATGACAAATTGATAGTACTCGTCGTAGTCTTCTTCTTCCGTTATTACATTCAACCCGGTTTTATGAATCATGTCAAGCGACTGACGGATCGTGTTCACTGCAATCCTGACATCTCGGGAAAAGGAAATCTTCCGAGGTTTTGCCTTCGGCTTTTCAACTTCCAACAGTTGTTGGATGCGATTTTCTGTTTGTTTGACATTCCATTCTCGCTCAAGAATTTCATTTAATACTTTAATTTGCAATTCCTCCGAGGGGAGGGAAAGCATTGCACGGGCATGACGTTCCGTAATTTGCCGAGTTAATAGCGCATCCTGCAGTTCCTTAGGCAGATGCAGCAGACGCAGCTTGTTCGCAATCGTGGATTGTCCCTTCCCTAATCGCTGCGCCAAACTTTCTTGAGTCAATCCGTGAAGTTCCAACAATTGTTGATACGCGAAAGCTTCTTCAATCGCCGTGAGGCCTTCCCGTTGCAAGTTCTCAATCAGTGCGACAGATGCCGTTTGTGAATCATTAAAATCTCGAACGATCGCGGGAATATGAGCAAGTCCCAACTTCTTCACAGCACGCCAACGTCGCTCCCCGGCGATCAATTCATAAGCAGATCCGTTTTTTCGAACGACAATCGGTTGAATCAAACCATGTGTACGAATCGTTTGGCTTAATTC
Organism: Bacillota bacterium; assembly: GCA_020059765.1. GTDB lineage: Bacteria > Bacillota > Bacilli > Tumebacillales > Effusibacillaceae > Effusibacillus. The sequence goes on along the minus strand of JAGVBM010000175.1, from coordinate 4,813 downwards.
GTCGATTCGTTCATCGTCAAATACAGATCGCGGCTGAAAGCGATTCGGTTGAATCAAATCAACGGGAATTTGTTTCACTTCTTCCGTACCCGCAGCTTTTTCTGATCCACCAAATAATTTGGAAATTTGATCTTTCATCGCCATTCCCCCACTACTCGATACCAAATGCATAAGGATAAATTCGAGATTCTTAAGTCGTATTCCTTCTTTTACATACTTGTTAGAATTTATAAGTTTTCAAGGTAACAAGTATAAGGGCAACGCGGTCTTTAAAGGAGTGGTTTTTTTACCGGAGTACCCGCTTTACGGGGGTAACTTTTCGGTGTTGCGTTTACCTTTTTGATAACGACAATAGTTCTTGAGCCTTCTATTTCAGGAATATCAAAGCTGTGCAAAGCCTTTATTTCTCCTCCCAACAGAGACAGGGCCTTGGAAGACTCTTCGAGTTCATTTGCTCCCTCCGGTCCTTTCATGGCAAAAAAGTAACCTCCCGTTTGAACAAACGGCAAACAAAACTCCAATAAAACGGGGAGCCTGGCAACCGCTCTCGCCGTAACTTGTGAAAAAGATTCCCGCCAGTTTGTCTGGTGGCCGAAATCTTCAGCTCGTCCATGAACGGCGGAAAATCGGGACAAGTGTAACTCTTTGCTCAATTCGCTGAGAAATGTGATCCTCTTTTGCAAAGAATCCAAGATGGTGACTGTTAATTCTTGATGCAAAAGATGCAAGGGGATGGATGGAAATCCGGCGCCCGATCCGACATCCAACAGATCAGCGCGGGAATCGAATTCAGAAACGGTCAGCAGACTGGCAGAATCGTAAAAATGCTTCCAATAGACACTTTCCCGATCCGTAATCGCCGTCAAGTTCATCCGTTCATTCCATTCCAACAAAAAATGATAATACCGATCAAAGCGGGCCAGAACATCCTTCCCGACTTCAACCCCTAAGTCCTGTTGAATTGTTGCAGCAAATTGTTCGGCTAGTACGTCATTCATGCACCGCTGCTCCTTATTATTTTGCTTTCCAACCAAACCAGCAAAATCGAGATATCTGCCGGGCTTACGCCGGAAATTCGGGAAGCCTGCCCAATCGAGCGAGGACGTATCCTGGAAAGCTTCTCTTTGGCCTCTGAAGACAATCCTGTGATGCTTTGATAGTTCATTTCCTCCGGAATCAATCGCTGCTCCAATTTCTTCTGCCGCTCAATCTGTTGGGTCTGCTTTTCAATATACCCCGCATACTTGATCTGAATTTCCACTTGTTCAACTACTTCCGGATGCAGAGGTTGCGATGCGGGATAGAGTCGAGCAAGAGACTTGTAATCAATCTCCGGCCGCTTCAACAATTGTTCCAGAGTAACCGCCTGATCCTTTTCCAACGGATTGCTTCCTTTTTCCAACAAAAAGGGGTTTACTTCATCGGTGCGCAAACGGATCGATTGCAGCCTCTTCATTTCCCCAGAAATATTTTCCCGCTTCTTCAAGAGCCGTTCGTATCTTTCTTCGGAAATCAAACCAGTCTGATAACCAATATCCATCAAACGCAAATCCGCATTGTCATTCCGGAGCAGCAGCCGGTATTCCGCACGGGAAGTCAACAAACGGTATGGTTCGTTGGTCCCTTTTGTCACGAGATCGTCTATCATCACACCGATATAAGCTTGTGAACGATTGAGAATCACAGGTTCTCTTCCCAACACGCTCAGCGCTGCATTCATGCCAGCCAGCAAACCCTGTCCGGCCGCTTCTTCGTAGCCGGATGTGCCGTTGATTTGTCCTGCCGTATATAACCCTTTTACAAGTTTGGTTTCAAGGGTCAACTGCAATTGGGTGGGCTGAATGGCATCATATTCAATGGCGTACCCGGGACGCATCATATCGACATTTTCAAGGCCTGGAATTGATTTCAACATTTGAAACTGAACTTCTTCCGGCAGAGACGTGGAAAAACCTTGCACATACCATTCTGCGGTATCCATCCCCTCAGGTTCGAGAAAAATTTGATGGGACGGCCGATCGGAAAACCTGACGATTTTGTCTTCAATCGACGGACAATACCGGGGTCCAGTACCTTCTATGTCCCCGGAATACATAGGAGCCCGGTGCAAATTGTCCATAATAATCGTATGGGTCGATTGATTCGTATACGTCAGCCAACAAGAGATTTGTGCCCGCGGTTTCACTTCATCCGAGAAAGAAAAATGAAGCGGTTCCGGATCTCCCGGTTGTTCAATCATTTTGTCAAAATCAATTGTATGTTGATTCACCCGCGGCGGGGTGCCAGTTTTGAAACGAACCAGCTCAAATCCGAGATTGGCCAGAGAATCGGACAATTTAAGTGCCGGCATTTGCCCGTTGGGCCCGCTTTGATAAGAAACGTCCCCAATGATCACCCGACCGCGCAAATAGGTTCCCGTCGTCAATACAACGGCTTGTGCGTGATAGACAGCCCCCGTCTTTGTAACGACTCCTTTGATATAATCCCCCTCCACCAACAATTCTTCAACCATCCCTTGACGAAGAGTCAGATTCGGAGTGTTTTCGATCGTATGCTTCATTGTCAAACTGTATAACGCCTTATCCGCTTGGGCACGCAATGCGTGAACGGCCGGTCCTTTACCCGTATTCAACAATCGCATCTGAATATAAGTTTTATCAATGTTGGCAGCCATTTCGCCGCCCAAAGCATCAATTTCACGAACGACGTTTCCTTTTGCGGGTCCGCCGATCGCCGGATTGCACGGCATGTAGGCAACCGTGTCAAGACTGATATTCAACAACAAAGTCTTGCAACCCAAGCGAGCCGAGGCAAGAGCCGCTTCACTGCCCGCATGACCCGCTCCGACTACTATGACTTCGAACTGGCCAGCTGCATAACGCATATTGAAACCCTCCTTACTTTCCAAGACAAAACTGCGAGAAAATCTGATCGAGCAAATCTTCCCCGACGGCCTCGCCGATTACTTCCCCCAGAGTTTCCCAGGCATCCCGTATCTCCACCGCAACCAAATCGAGCGTCATCCCCGATTCCGCAGAATGCACTGCTTCCTCCAGTTGACGTTTGCATTTTTCCAATAGGGCGATGTGTCGGGCATTTGAAACATAGGCCGCTTCTTTCCCTTCAATCCCGCCGGAAAGAAACAGACGTTCCACTTCTTGCTCCAATCGTTCAATCCCTTGTCCCTTTTTGACAGACATTTCAATGACCAACGCATCCGGCGCCAATTCTGTGATGGTATGCGTCAAGATCTTGCGGGGCAGATCCAATTTGTTCAAAAGAATCAAAGTCGGCTTCCCTTTTGTTTGCCTCAACAACTCACGATCCGTATCCGCCAGTTCACGGCTCGCATCCAGCATAAACAGGACAAGATCCGCTTCTTCCAAAGCGTTGCGGCTGCGTTCCACACCGATTCGTTCCACCACATCTTCCGTCTCGCGTATCCCCGCAGTATCGACGATTTGCAGCGGAATCCCGCGTATACTGATTTGTTCTTCCAAAATATCCCGTGTGGTTCCGGGAATATCGGTCACGATGGCACGATCCGTTTTTGATAATGCGTTTAACAAGGAGGACTTGCCAACATTGGGTTTCCCAATAATCACCGTGCGAATTCCTTCACGCAAAATGCGCCCGGTCCTGGCACCTTCCAACATCCCTTGTATCTCCTTGATTGCTTCCGTTCCTTGCTTGAGGATGTTTCGGACGGCCACATCTTCCACATCATGTTCCGGATAATCGATCGTCACTTCTATATGAGCCAACAATTCGATCAACTTTTGCCGAAGTTGCCGGATTCTACTTCCCAAATAACCCTCAACCTGCTTTAACGCCAATTTCATCGACGAATCCGTTTTCGAACGAATCAAATCAATAACCGCTTCCGCCTGCGACAAATCAATACGGCCATTCAGAAAGGCACGTTTAGTAAACTCACCAGGTTCAGCCAAACGCGCGCCGGAAGCCAATACAATCTGCAAAACTCGCTGCACCACGACGATTCCGCCGTGGCAGTGGATTTCCACAATATCCTCCTTGGTGTAACTTCGCGGGGACCGCATCAAAGCGACCAACACTTCGTCAACAACGTCCCCGGAATCGGGATCTACGATATGACCATAATGCAGTGTATGGGTTTCCGCTTCCCGCAACCTCTTTTTACTTTTGAAAATCGAATCCGCAATGTGCACCGAGTCGGAACCGCTGACGCGAATGATTCCCACACTGCCCTCTCCCAACGCGGTAGCAATCGCAGCGATTGTGTCAAATTCGATCATTGGGAACCTCTTTTCAGATTGACAAATTATCCACAGGTAAATTATGCACATCTTATTGTAACATAATGACAACCGCACGAAAAATCAAGTAGCCGCATATCCACAATTCACAAGTATAAAAAAACGCCATCAATTGATGGCGAATGTTATCCACAGTGGATAAGTTTTTAGGGTTCACATCATTTTTTGTGATAAATGATCACTTTTCGATTCGGTTCCGTTCCTTCGCTTTTCGTTCCGACTTTTGCGTGCCCCTGCAAGTAGGTATGAATGACTTTCCGTTCATGTGCAGGCATGGCTTCCAGTTCGACAGGTTTTCGTTCCCGGATAACCTGCCGGGCAAGCTTGTCGGCCAACCGTTCCAACGATTCTTTCCTTCTCGCCCGATACCCTTCCGCATCCAGTACAATCCGCAAAAACTGGTTTGAATGTTTGTTCGCCACCAGATTTACAAGGTACTGAAGGGCATCCAACGTCTGTCCGCGGCGTCCGATAAGGATTCCCAGCCGTTCTCCCTCAAGCTGAAACAAGTAATG
>JAGVBM010000084.1 GCA_020059765.1 Bacillota bacterium | reverse complement strand
GAACGGATTTCTTGCACATATTCCTCATGTCGTTCTTGCATGCGTTCGTTGATTTTTGCTTCGATTTCCGCCTCCACGGAACGGCGGGCCAACATATCCGCCAGTGTTTCTTCGACCTCCTGCAGGATCTCGGGAATTTGGTCATCAGTCGGCCGGTCGTTGAGATTGGGGTTTTCAAACACGATTCGCTGCAGGGCCAGCACCCTTTCTGCCAGATCGGTGGATCGCATCAGGGTCAACGCTTCCAGTTTCCCGGCACGCAGGACCAGCTTGTCTGCCCCGTAGAAGTTGCTTAATATGCCAAAAAGCGCTGTCACCTGTCGACGAAGCGCTTCCTCGTTTTCCAGCTTCTTGTGCAGTGTGCTGTTCGGAATAATGTTGAGTTTCTCAAATAATTTTTTCATGGCAGCTCCTACTCCGCTTGTACGTGTACCCGCAATTCCGCTGTTACTTCCGGATGCAGCTTGACTTGGACGATGGTCGTGCCAAGGGACTTGATCGGTTCTTGCAGGTGGATCTTGCGTTTATCGATTTTCAGATGGAGCGCGTCCAGTGCATCGGCAATTTGTTTGCTGGTTACCGACCCGAATACGCGTCCCCCTTCACCCGCTTTTGTTTTCAATTGCACAACTGCTTCTTGCAAAACTCCCGCCAACTTCTTGGCTTCTTCCAACTCTTCTTGCGCCCGTTTTTCGTTTGCTTTGTTGATCGCTTTATGCTTGTTCAGATTCGTCTCAGATGCTTCTTCTGCAAGTCCTTTCTTCAATAAAACGTTGCGGGCGTAGGCATCGGACACCTCTTTGATTTCGTCTTTTTTGCCTTGTCCTTTCACGTCTTGCAAGAATATCACTTTCATTGTGAAGCCCCCTTTTGCTGCCATACTTCTCTTCCTATGTTATACCATGAATGAACCTGATTCGTATTCAGGTAAAATCCGATCAGACTGGAAATGTCACACCTATTTTTTGCTGCGAAAATAGGTCTCCAACAGGTTCAAATCGCTCCGCCACATGTCCGAATCATGCTGGGGTCCGGAGCCGCGGGTGATTTTTTCCAGGATCAGTTCGTCCAGTTGGGAATATTTCATGCCTAGTCTTCGCGCCAATAAGTAGCTTAACAGGATCAAATTGGCCAAGGCTTCTTTCAGCAGCACGTCCCTGCCTTGCTGAAATCCTCGAAACAAAGCGGACACATTGTCCAGCAGCTCCGTTTTCAGCCATTCGATCAATTTGATATGTTTCGCAATATCCAGGTCTTTCTGGGTATCACGCATTGGGTATCCCCTCCACTGTATATCTTATCTAGTTTCCACATCGGACCTGCATTCTCCTGCATTCTCATTTTCTATTCATATTTGTAACGCAGCTTACTTGCAATTATTTTTTATTATACCTAAGATTAACCCGGAAATACCCTATGGGGTATTTCAACGAAACTGATATTTTTCAGTAGAGGAGGAACCTCGTATGAACATGACTCGTCGCAAAACCATTTCAATTCTCGCTGCCATGTTCGCCATGCTGCTGATCACAGTAACACCCGTATCCGCATTCTGGTTCCCGACGTATACCGATCCGAGCGGGACAAACGTGATGGTCTACATAGGCCAAGAAGGCGCCAGTATGTATGAATTGTCATTGAACGGCGTACTGTTTACCGAAGAACAGATCGGTTTCATGGCGGACCGAATTCTCTGGACAGAGGGTGAAATCGGTCTGATGGCGGATCGGATCGTTTACGTGACCGTACTGTCGCAGGACAACTCGACACAAATCATTTACAAAGTGGTGGATGCTGGTTGGCAAATGAACCTCCTGCCATGGAATGCCTATACGGTAACTCTCGAACAAGTAACTTCCTTGCCCGCAGGCTGGTAAGTTTTCGTTCGACATGTTGCCGCCGCTTCATTCCCCCCGGAATCCCGGGGGGTTTCATGTTTTGTCCCCTGCTTTTTCCAAAGGAATTCAACATACCCATTCCGAATATAACTATGTAAACCTATGGACTGTCTACTCAGAAGGAGCTATTTTTCGATGAAACTGCAAGATTTCCGCAATTTCCGTTTTCGACACTTGAATCGAATGATGAAACTGCAATATTTGAAACTGTTGCGTTCCCCTGGCGGTGCTCGCAAAGTGGCTGTCGGATTTGCCATCGGTTTCGGTCTTGAAATGCTGGTCCTGTCCACTGCTTCTGCGATCTACTTGCTGTTTTATCCGATCGTTCGACTGGCCAATGCATCTCTATCTGCTTCCATCATCGGCAATATTATCGGCAAGCTGACCTTCCTGCCCATTGCACTGATGCCTTTTGCGTCAATGGTCGGGCGTTATTTGCTGCCCTTTCGCCCCTTGCATATGCCGCAAAGTTTGTATGTGTACGTCAAAACGCTGCTTGGCATGTCGGTGTTTGCTGCGGTGTTGGGTGTCCTGTCCTTTTTCCCGGCTTATTATTTGTATGAGATGAACCGCAAACATCGGGAAGCCAAACGTGAACGTCGAAAAGTGCCTCAATCACAAGGCTCCAACTAAATCCGGACCCAAAAGTTGATTTAAAGAAGGTTGATCTCCATGAATCTTGCTTCCGTTATGAATATCAGCAAATCTTACGGTGAAAAAGTTCTGTTTCGCGATCTTTCCTTCGGGATCGAACAAGGGGAACGCATCGGTCTGATCGGTGTAAACGGAGCCGGCAAATCTTCCCTGCTCAAAATCCTGGCCGGTCTCGATATTCCCGACACCGGACAAGTGGTGACCGGAAACGGGATGCGTATCGAATATCTGTCGCAAAATCCGCTGTTCATCGAACACCATACAGTCTTGCAGTCTGTCTTTTACGGCACTTCACCCGTTTTGAACCTGCTTGGGGATTATCAATTCCTGCTCGAACAGAGTGAAGCGCAGCCCGACGATGTCAAGCTGCACGAGCGTCTGATTGAACTCAGCCAGCAGATCGACGCCCATCACGCCTGGGACATGGAAGCCAATGCCAAAAACATTCTGAACCGTCTTGGGCTGACCCAATATTCGCAGCCGGTCGGGGAACTGTCCGGCGGTCAACGCAAACGGGTGGCGATTGCCCGCGCGTTGATTCAACCTTCCGATCTGCTGATTCTCGACGAGCCGACCAACCATATTGATAATCAGACAATCGATTGGCTGGAGGACTATTTGTCGAAACTGAAATCCGCCCTGCTGATGATCACCCATGACCGCTACTTTCTCGATCGGGTGGTCAATCGTATACTCGAATTGGACAAAGGCCAACTGTATTCCTATGCGGGCAACTACGAACAATTCCTCGAACTGAAAGCCGCCCGTGAGGAACAAGAGCTTGCACAAGAAGACAAGCGGCAAAATCTGCTGCGCCGTGAACTCGCTTGGCTGCAGCGAGGCGCCAAAGCCCGTACCACGAAACAAAAAGCGCGTGTGGAATTCGCGACCTCCTTGCGCGACCAAAAGGTGGAAAAACCTGCCGACAAACTGGACATTGCGATCGGGTCCCAACGATTGGGCAACAAGGTGGTCGAAATGGATCATGTTACCCATTCCTTTAACGGCCAGGTTGTTTTTCGGGACTTTTCCTATCTGATCAAACCTGGAGACCGCATCGGCATTGTCGGCCCCAACGGCAGCGGCAAATCAACCCTGCTGAATCTGATAGCCGGTCGTTTGTCGCCGGACAGCGGTTTTGTCGAGATCGGCCAAACGGTTAAAATCGGCTGGTACACGCAAGAAAATCTCGGATTAAACGAAGACAAACGGGTGATTAAATATATCAAGGAAGCTGCACCCTACATCCGGACCCAAGACGGACAAGTGATCTCCGCCGGTCAGATGCTCAGCCGCTTTTTGTTCCCTCCTGCTATGCAGTGGACACCGATCGGCAAACTGTCGGGCGGTGAGAAACGGCGTTTGTATCTGTTGCGGATCCTGATGGAAGAACCGAATGTGCTGTTGTTGGACGAACCGACCAACGATTTGGACGTTCAGACGCTGGCAATCCTTGAGGATTATCTGGACCAGTTTGACGGAACGGTGATCGCCGTGTCTCACGACCGCTATTTTCTCGATCGGGTGGCGGACAAACTGCTTGCTTTTGAACCGCATGGCAAGATCCGGGAATTTTTCGGCATGTATTCGGAATACCAAGCATCGTACGCCAATGACGAGCCGCCGGGTGCGGAACACTCCGACTCCAAGCACGCCCCTGCCGATGCAGTGTCATTCAAATCCAAATCCGAATCCAATCGGCCCCGCCGTCTGACGTACAAGGAGCAGCAGGAATACGACGGGATCGAAGGAAAAATTGCCGCCTTGGAGGAACAGTTGGCGCTGGTGCAGGCGGAAATGGCCCAAGGCGGGTCAGATTTTGTCCGTTTGCAGCAGTTAATGAAAGAGCAAACCCGACTGGAAGAAGAATTGCGGATCGCTCTTGACCGCTGGACCGAACTGAGTGAACTGGCGGAAGAAATCGAGAAAAACAAAAGAGGACTCTGACACCCCCATCCTGCAACTTACAAAACCCCCTTCGAGAAGGGGGTTTGCACATGTACAGCACTGGATGTCGCGACCTGACTGGGTCCGAACCGGTTATGAATGGGACCGCTTACGGTCCGCCAAAACGATCCCGCTGCAAATGGGCTTCCTTATTGGATGTCACGTCGCCCTTTAGTTCCGGATTGACGGTTTCCTGCATGTCGTCCGCAAACTGGTCCAGTCTGCCCGGCTTGGACGGCGGCCGATCGGGGTTTCTTGTATTCGGCGCATTGTTAGTGCCTCTGTCTGCCATGGTATCACCTCCCATGGCCTAGTTTTCCAAAAGAGGGTCCGAGTTAGTCACCTGCAGGTACTCAATCGATTCAAAAGTGTCAGATCAAATCTCCCCGTTGCGCTTTCCCTTTGATATGATCTGCCTGCCAATATGCCAGAGCTCCAATTGTTTCTGTCGGATTGAATGCGGACATCGTGGGGAACAGGGATCCTCCCGCCATAAACAGATTGCGAATTCCGTGCACCCTCCCGTATCTGTCGGTCACCGACTCTTTCGGATTCTCTCCCATGCGCGTCCCGCCGCTCGGATGGGTCATCAGCCAAGGCGATTGCATAGAATGTCCGCCCCAGATTTTTTTGGCTCCGGCGGCCTGCAAGATTTTCCACCACCTTCGGTTGAACACTCCCTCCACCTACGGCGTTGCCGCTCTGGTGGGGGATTCTTGGGTAATCACCTCTAACGAGGTGAAGTTGACCAAGCGATCCCTATCGTTCCGACAGTTGAGTTGGCCTCCGCCAACAAACGCAATCCTTCTTGAAAAATGTTTTGACTGGCATTCTGGTCACGATCATGGTGAGTCCCGCATTTCGGGCAGGTCCACTCACGCAACTTAAGATTCTTCACGTCATGATTACGGTAGCCGCAGACAGGAGTTGAACACAGTTGGCTCGACGGGAAGTTTTTCGCTACTACAGATATGGTTCTTCCATACCAATTCGCCTTGTATTCCAGCATCCTGCGGCAGGTTGCCCATGCCGTTTCAGATATCGCCTTTGCCAGCTTGTGATTCTTGACCATGTGGGACACTTGCAGGTCTTCCAGGCAGATCGTTTGGTTTTCACGAATCCACCGGGTCGTGACTTTATGCAAGAAGTCCTGTCTGCAGTT
>JAGVBM010000190.1 GCA_020059765.1 Bacillota bacterium | reverse complement strand
GTGAGAAACGACTTTCTGGCCAATATTTCTCATGAATTGCGGACACCGCTGACTGCCATGCAGGGTTTTCTGGAAGCCCTGCAAGATGGCTTGGTTGAGGAGGAAGACGCCAAGCAAAAATACTTGAATGTCATGTATCAGGAAACGTTGCACCTGAACCGGTTGATTGATGACTTAATGATGCTGATCAAATTGGAAAACCAGAAATTGCCGTTATTTATGATGCCTGTTGACGCAGCGGAAGTCATCGATAAAGTTGTTTTTTCCTTTCGGCAAGAAGCCGCCGGGAGGAACATCTCGATTCATGTTCAACTGGATGACAATTTGCCGAAAGTGTTTGCCGACAAACATCGATTGATTCAGATCTTGAGTAATTTGCTGCAAAATGCAATCGAATTTACGCAAGATGGAAGGATCGACGTCGCAGCGGCGGCAGAGGGACGACAAATTCGGATCGATGTGACGGACACCGGCATCGGGATTGCAGAAGAGGATTTGAAACGGATTTGGGAACGATTTTTCAAAAGTGACCGTGTTCGTTCTCGCAAAGGTCAGGGAACCGGATTGGGATTGGCAATCGTTAGGGAACTGGTTGAAATGCACCAAGGGGAGATTTCCGTCAATAGCCAATTGGGAAAGGGGACCACATTTTCCGTTTGGCTCCCGATGGCGGACCCTCATAGTTTCGATTCGCTCACACTCCAGAAATAATTTTGTGAGAGGATTTCCCTGCCGCTGCAGCAGGAAAAAAAACCTCTCTACACGGAGAGGTCGGCCAGATGCTGATGATCGTTGATACAGTCCACGTGCCAATCAGTACCGTCAAACCGGAGCCGGGTAATCGCCGTGTTTTCAATCCGGTTGTTGCGTTGACCGGTGACGGAGTGAAGAAAGGCGTTGATGGTTCCCCCGTGAGATACAATCAGAACCCGTTTTCCAAAGTGACGTCGGGCAATCGACTCGATTGTTTCTTTGACGCGCTGCATCAACGCTTCATACGATTCGATCCCGGGGATGGAAGGGGCATGGGGGTGATGAAGCACATTCGGGTATTGGGAATCGATTTCTGTACGTGTCATTCCTTCCAGCGGGCCGAAATTTCTTTCGCGCAGCCCCGGTTCAACATGATGCGGCACACCCAAGTGTTCATTCAGGTGTTCCGCCGTGTGTTTGGCGCGGGACAAATCACTGGAATATAAAATGTGCCAGGTTTCTTTTGACAGACGACCGGCCACTGTCCGGGCTTGCATAATTCCCAGTGTCGACAAGGGAATGTCTTGTGAGCCTTGCAACCGGAATTCCCGATTCCAGAGTGTTTCTCCATGCCGTACAAGGCAGACCTCCGTCATTTGTTGTCACCTCACTGTAAAAGTTCTCTATCATTATAACAAAAAAGTCAGAAGTGGTTCTCACTACTCTTTGTGAAAAAATTATGCTACAATGTCAAGGTATTTGGGGAGGGATTGCGATGGCCAACATTCTTGTCGTCCATGGTCCGAATTTAAACCTGCTGGGACAAAGAGAGCCGGAAATATACGGTACTGCAACACTGGAAGACATTAACCGGCAGATGACGGAACTCGGCAAACAACAGGCAATGAATCTCGAATTTTTTCAATCCAATCATGAAGGAGAGATCATTGACCGAATTCATTCAGCAGTTGGACAGGCCGACGGAATTTTGATCAATCCCGGCGCATTCACCCATTACAGCATTGCGATTCGTGATGCGCTTAGTGCAGTTAAAATTCCGACAGTCGAAGTGCATTTGTCAAATATCCATGCGCGCGAAGATTTTCGCCGGCAATCGGTAATCGCTTCTGTTGCGGTCGGACAAATCAGCGGTTTTGGAACACAAAGCTACGCATTGGGACTGCTGGCGCTTGCGGAATATGTAAAGCGCTCAGGTCATTTTGCATAGAAAAGAGGTGCGCGTCATGCAAGAACGCGTAAATAAATTACGGAAACAAATGGAACCCCAACCCTTTGACGGAATGTTGATCTTGAAGCCGGAAAATCGCCGCTACCTGAGCGGGTTTACGGGATCTGCCGGCTATTTGCTGATCACCGGACAGGAAGCTGTTTTGATCACCGACTTCCGTTACAGCGAACAAGCCAAGGAACAAGCTCCCCATTTTCGCGTGGTCAACCACGGCGCATCGGTGCAGGATACGATTCGGGCCGAACTGGAGTCTGCAGGGGTCAAACGGTTAGCCTTTGAGAAGGACCATCTTACATATGCCTTGTATGCCTCTTACAGTGAAAAATTTGCCCCTGTGGAACTGATTCCGACAGAGGGGATCGTGGAAAAAATACGTGCTGTCAAAGATGCGCAGGAAATTGCAACGATCCGTCAAGCTTGCGCTATCGCAGATGCCGCATTTTCGCATATTCTCGGGTTCCTGAAGCCGGGCATCAGTGAACGGGATGTCGCGCTTGAATTGGAGTTTTTTATGCGGCGAGAAGGTGCAAAAAGTTCTTCATTTGATATAATTGTGGCGTCTGGTGCTCGTTCAAGTCTGCCGCATGGGGTCGCATCCGACAAGATCCTGCAGCAGGGCGATTTTGTCAAAATGGACTTCGGTGCGTTGTATGACGGGTATTGTTCGGATATCACCCGGACCGTTGTGCTCGGTGAGCCAAATGAGCGGCAAAAACAGATCTATGACATCGTACTGGAAGCCCAGCTTCGCGCATTGAACAACCTGAAACCGGGAATGAGCGGGAAAGAAGCGGATGCATTGGCCCGCGACCTGATTCGGGACAAAGGGTACGGAGATCAGTTCGGACACAGCTTGGGACACGGTCTCGGTCTTTACATTCATGAAGATCCCCGCCTGTCCACCCTGTCCAATGACCAACTGGAACCTGGAATGGTGGTTACGGTCGAACCGGGGATCTACATTCCGGGGTTTGGCGGTGTTCGGATCGAGGATGACGTGGTCATCACAGAGTTCGGAATCGAAATTCTGACCCGTTCGACCAAGGAATTGCTCATACTTTCGTAGGAATACTGAAGACATTTAGGAGGGACTTTTGTACATGATTTCAAGCAACGATTTTCGTCCTGGAGTTACAATTGAGTATGACGGCGGCATTTGGCGCGTCATTGAATTCCTGCATGTGAAACCCGGGAAAGGCGCAGCGTTTGTGCGCACCAAACTGAAAAACGTAAAAACGGGTGCCGTCAAAGAGATGACGTTCCGTGCCGGTGAAAAAGTTCCGCGCGCCCGCATCGAAAATCGCGAGATGCAATATCTCTACAACGACGGGGAAATGTACACGTTCATGGACACGGAATCCTATGAACAGATCAATATTCCCGCTTCGCAACTGGAATACGAACTTCAGTTTTTGAAAGAAAACATGAATTGTTACGTGATTATTTACGAAGGGGCTGCCATTGGAGTTGAAATTCCCAACACGGTGGAACTCGAAGTGGTTGAAACGGATCCCGGCATTCGCGGCGATACCGCAACCGGCGGTTCGAAACCGGCAAAGCTTGAAACCGGGTATGTGGTTCAGGTGCCATTATTCATTAACGTCGGCGACAAGCTGATCATTGATACGCGTTCCGGAGACTATGTGTCCCGCGCGTAACCATTTGAAATCCAATCCTTGCAAATAAGAGCCGCATTCTGTTCGGAAGATTGTATTCTTCCGTCAGATGCGGCTCTTGTCGTTGTTCTAGCTTGTACCCGAACCGCATAGATTGCAGTAGCTTACCCTGCTTTCTCATCTGCAAACAATTGCAAAGAGGTGAAACCGATGTGGGACGTTCAGGATAAATTGGTTTGGGGCATGGCCGGTTTGCGGTTTCTGTCGGGGAGTGTCGAGGTGATGGCCGCTTTGCTGATGATCTATTACGGAACCGTAGAAAGGGCGGTCGTCGTCAACGCGTTTCTGTCCCTGATAGGACCAACGGTACTGATTCTGGTGACCGCGATCGGATTGTTGGGGCTTGCAGACAAACTGGATTTTACAAAAATATTGATGGTCATGGCGGGAGTCGGGCTGATTCTGTACGGTGTTCGGTCTTGAATCCAAAAAGCTGACGGGCGGCGATTGGCCAGCAGCTCGAGGGTTTGTCAAAATTTGAGTGAAAAACCTTTCTTCGAGTCATACTAGGGATATGACGTGAGAGTCAAGGAGGGTGCATATGCAGGGACTAAAAGAAAAAATGGCCTATATCAAAGGCGTGGCCGCAGGCACGAACCTGAATCTGAATTCGCCGGAAGGCAGG
>JAGVBM010000305.1 GCA_020059765.1 Bacillota bacterium | reverse complement strand
GAAACGGCCCATGCTTGTCTGGGCCGTTTTTTACACCCCTTTCACATGTCGCAGCCTTGGCAGGGATTTCCGATTGGACACAGCAACCCCCAGCAGGATCAGGACACCGCCAATCACTTGACTTGCGAAGACAGCGTCACCCAAGACAAAATGTGCGACAATCAACGCAACAAAGGGTGGAATGTTCATAAACATCGATGCGGTGGATGCCCCGACGCGAGCGACACCCTGGTTCCACCAGAATCCGGCCAATCCTTGTGCTGCAATGCCTGCGGCGATTAGCAGCAGCCAAAACATCAAGTTGTGGCTGATCACAGTTTGTCCCCGCAACCCTTCGAATGCGGCGGCTGGAATCATCAAGAAACTCCCGAAAACGGTTGAGAAAATCGTCACAGCATAAGACGGCATACTCACGCTCAGCGAACGGACAAACAATAAACTGATTGATAACGTCAACATAGCAAACAATAAGTAGATGTCGCCTGCCGAAATTGCAAATCCTTTGCCTGTAAACAAGACGATAATGGAAACACCGGCCAGTCCCATGAACGCACCGGCAATCTTAAATACGGTAAGCTGTTCCCGCAAAAACATTCTGGCCAAAAGAACAGTTGCCAAAGGCGCCAATGCAATGATTAAGGCCGCATTGGCTGCTGTAGAATATTTGAGACCGGTGAAGAAAAAGGTCTGGTTCAGCAAGGTTCCAAAAATGCCGATCCCTGCCAAGAGCGGCCATTCCTTCTTTGTCGGCAGGCGCAGGTTGCGCCATGTGAGAGCGACAACAAGCAGAAAAATTGACGTGACGACAAGTCGGGCAAATGATAGAAAAATAGGAGAAAAATCCTGCAATAAATACGAACTGATGACAAAATTAATCCCCCACAGAATTGACACGCTGAAAAGTCGCAATAGGGATATTCGTTCTTCTGACATTCTTTGATTGCCTTCCTTTTTCTAAGAAGATTCAGGTTGTTTCTGGCTGGAAGGCATCCCTTTCAGCACTTGCTAAGCTAATCAGGATTATATCATACAAAAGCAAGAATCATGCAGGTGCCGTCAACGAAATGTATAATTCGTTCCCGGCAATGCCGACAACACGACTCCTTCCGCATCCGTCGCTTTGACGCGGCCTTCCACATCATAGTGGATCGGCCCTTTGTTCTTTAGAAATTCCTCTATGGCCTGATAATTGTCAATATCAAGCACTTTTCCGTTTTTGACATTCCTGAATCGGCAAAGAATGCTGATATCTTCCCCTTCCCTCACACAAGCGGCGATTGTATATTGTCTATCCGACTGTATCGGTTGTCCTCCGATCAAAATCGACTGTACTCGTTTCCCGTAGGGGTTGTTCATCGTTATCGTGACTTCCATCCCGGAAAAACGAACCACCCAGCCGCCTACCCGTTTTGGTGCATCCGGGGAAAATACGGTTTCCAACTCTTTCTCCATCCAATCCCAAATCTGTTTTCCTGTCACCGTTCCCGTTTCCAACTTTGAAATGCTCGGCAGCATGCTGTAAAGATGCTCGACTGTGACGTCACCCGGGGGAATCGGCGGACAAAAGCGAAATCCGTTCGAAATTCCGATCTCGACATGGGTTGCTTCACGGATGGCATCGGTAATCATGTTGTCCATCGGAGTTTCCAGCACGTTGTAGCGATACAGATAGTTTTTCGTTTCGCCGATTTTTCGTTCCATAACGGCAAGATAGGGTTTTCGCTCCTGTTCCACGACCGCTTTGATTTCCGGATTTTCCGGATATTTGGCTTCGTCGACCGGAATCAACTGGTAGTTGTAATCCTTGATTTTTCCATCTTCCACCTTGACGTCGAGCCTGCCGACAAATGAACCAAACGAACCGGGTTCGACGACCGGACAATTCCCGACCGTGATTGGTTCATAAGTTCTTTCATGGGTATCTCCGCCCAGGAGAAAATCAACCCCTTCGCTTTGCGGCTGCTTTGCAAAATGAACTTGCTGCGCCAACCCCAAATGAGCCAGCATGATGACAATCTGGCATTTGTGGTTCTGGCGAAGGATTTCCACAAGTCTGGGGACATTTTCGGTAGGTTGACCAAACAGAATCCCTTTATGGTAAGAAGGTGACTGGCGCACCTTGGTCAACGGATCGTTGTAGCCGATAAATCCGATACGAACGCCGGAAATTTCTTTGATAAAATAGGCGGGGAACAAATCGTAGTTGGGGTCGATTCCATCCTTGCCCCACAACATATTGGAGCAAATGACGGGAAAATTATAGCTTCTTGACAGATTCACCAGTGCCTGTGGTCCGTAAACGACTTCCCAATTCCCGGGGATGGCAAGATCATATCCAATTCGATTCATGATGGGGATCATGGCTTGCCCTTTGCTTAAAGCGGTCAGAGCGGAACCTTGATAACAATCTCCGGTATCAACGATAAAAACGTTCCCGGGATTTTCCGCTCGAATTTGTTTGAACAGGGTGGCAATCCGGCTCATTCCCCCTGCATTGCGAAATACCATCTGCTTGTTTTCCCAGAAAAATTCAGGGTGGGTCAACACTTGACCGTGTATGTCGGTCGTTTGCAGAAAGGTCAAATGCTTGACTTCCGTCGCGGAGGTTTTGAGTTCGTTGGCTCGGTTCAATCCCGACGCAAGGCCCGTCACCAGCGGATAGGCACCGACCCCGATTCCGAACGCTCCAATGTATTTCAGCATGTCTCGTCTTGAGATTTTCTTTTCCACATGCGTTTCATCACCGCATTGTTGACACATCATGTCTCACGCCCCTCGATCCATTTAATTGGATATTGCTGAACAGAAGCTGGGAAACCAAGCTGTGAACAAACTATATGACAACGCTTACATAATAATATCTGAAATTATAGATAATTTCAATTACTGTTTAATAAAACCCCTTCCAAATTTAGAGTGATGAAAAAACATTCAGAAGGGGCGCATCACTTTCTGTTTATAACAGTTACAACGAAAACGCACGATCAAAATCGGCAATCAAATCGTCGGCAGCTTCCAGGCCAACCGACAGTCGCAGCAATCCGTCGCAAATTCCCCGTTTCTCCCGTTCCTCCGGTGGCATGGCGGCATGCGACATTTTGGCCGGGTAGGAGAGAATCGATTCGACAGCCCCCAAACTGACGGCAAACACAGGAAGCTGCGCGCTTTTTACCAACTGTTTGACCGCTTCCCCGTCTTTCAG
>JAGVBM010000385.1 GCA_020059765.1 Bacillota bacterium | reverse complement strand
TTTCTCCCGACTCCTTTAATAACCTTGACGAGTTCCGCTTTTTCGGCATCGATTTGCGCCACCGCTTCTACACCGTTTAACGTGACAAACGCATATTTGCCGTCCAGGGAAAACGTCAAATGCTGAGGTCCCGGTTTCTTGCTGAATCCCGGAAAGCCAATCTCTTTCGCTTTCAACGTTTTCATATCGATAGCCATGACGGTCGACCCGTAACGCTGGGTGACAAACGCCCAACTCTGGTCTTTGTTCAAATGGACGTGGTGCGGAGTACCTTCCCCTTGGAAATAGGCAATCGGCTCGCCTGTTTTCAGGTCAAGCACCGATACCCCGTCGCTCACTTCATTGGCGGTCAGCATCCAGCCTTCTCCGTTCCAGTCGGGATTCATTTCCGCATTGCCGTTCGGTTGGTCTTTCCACCAATTGTTTGAATAATCAGGACTGATCGTAAAATCCGGCTTTGCCAGCGGCTGCGTAACAGCCGCATCCTTCACTCCGGCCGGAGCGCACGCAGCCAGCAGCAAGGCGCTGGCTGTCAATACCCCTGCTACACGAAATCTATATTGTTTCAACATTTTTTACCACCTCACTCTCCGAATGTTTACCATCCGATCACTAAAAATGCCAGCAGCGCAAACGACGTGCCCCACGTGATCCAAACTCCGGGGTGGGTGAGCCAATCCGTCCGTTTCTTCGGATCAACAAATGCGATTTGCTGCGCAATTCCGTAAGGACATACTTTACAGAAGCTGCTTCTCGCCTTAAACGTGAGTACGGTATAGATACTGGTCAGACTTGCCGTCAGCCAGAAATATTTGTTCATTTCAAACCCGATCAGCGATCTGACAATCGTCACCGGATCGTAGAAGAAGCTGACCGTCGAATAGGACATCAACAGACTGGCCGCCAGGCTGATCACAAACGTGGCCGGTTTGCCCAATTTCCGTTCCATTCGATTCAAAATCGAACTGACCGCATTGTGCGGGCACCCCCAATTGCAGAACGAACGGTACCAGACCATGGACAATCCCAGGAAACCGACAATCACCAACAGAGTAAACAAGAAAAACAGATACCCCATGCTGTAGCCAAGTTCGTAGCGGAAGAGGAACAGTTGGTTGTTGTCGATGTCGAGCCGATACCCGTTCCAGAACGGAAGCGAGAGAATAATCAAGAACCCGACCCGTTTCAGCAAAAATTTGAACATTCCTTGTTCTTCCCCCCTTCTTATTTGATTGTCTCAAGATATTCGACTACGCTCTTCCGATCCGCTTCAGAAAAGCGCTGCCCCAAAGCAGGCATCGTGTTTCGCCCTTTGTTAATAATACTTTCGATCTCATCCGGCTTGTATCGATTCGTTACCCCCTTAAGATCGGGAGCCACACCGGTTGCATGACAGCTCAGACAGGTCCCTTCATAGATTTTCTTTCCTCTGTCCAAAGAGACTTCCGCACTGCTTGATTCAACCAATTTTCCTGGCATGAACAAGGCATAACCTACCGCCCAGACAATCAGAATCAGATAGACTGCTTTCAGGTAAGGGGGAACTTTGCGTTTTCCCATCTTGATCCCGGACACTTCTTCATATTCATGGTCATGATGTGACATGCTGCATCCCCCTCCCTATTTCGGCTTGGCATCTGCCGGCTTCAAGCTCATCAGATAGGCGATCAGGTCTTTCATTTCTTGTTCCGACAGGTAGGCAAAAGACGGCATGATGGATCCTGGACTGGTGGATTGGGGATCAATCAGGTGCTGGCGCTGCCAGCTCTCATTCCAGCGGGTGCCTACCCACATCAAGTCCGGACCCGTGCGGTTCGAACCCATCAAATGCGGCAAGTCGTACTTATAATCCCCACCTGCCGTTGCAGGACCCAGGTTTTGGTTGATGTCAGCCTGCACGCTCCGAACAAATTGGGTATGACAGGTTTGACATCCGTTTTGAATATATACTTCCCGGCCTCTTGCTTCCGCTGAATCCACTTTGTAATTTCGCGCTTCAGCGTTGGCGGTCGGCTCATTAATTTCACCGTCAAAATACGGCAGAATCACCGTACCGATTACCCCGACAATAAACAGGGTAAATGCAACCAACAAGACCAACGACGGCTTCTTCTCCAAGCTGCTCCCTCCTTGCGCATTCAACTCTGTTCAGGAATTTTTCAGTTAACAGTCGCAGCGGATCATGCAGTGGCAACCGCATTTCCTTCCGATACGACGGAACTCTGTTTGGCTTTGAAGGTTTTGTAGATATTGAACGCGAACAGGAATTGTCCCGCAATCAACATCGTCCCGCCGATTGCCCGGGCGATCACATAAGGACGAACCATCAACACGGTGTCAAGGAACGACTTCCCTTCGATCCAGGCAAAACCTTGAATGATGCCGGCTGTCCAAAGGCTGAAGGAGAAGAGCAGGAAGCCGATGGTCGAGAACCAGAAGTGCGCTTCTTGCAGTTTCTTGCTCCAAAATTCATTTCCCGTAATTTGTTGAATCATGTAATAGCCTGCGGCAAAGGATGTGAAAGAAAACGCGCCAAGCGGTCCCATATGGGCGTGTCCGACGGTCCAGTGAGTGAATTTAACCAGACTGCTGACAGAAGGCAACGCTTGCAGAGGACCTTGGATACAAGCCATCAAATAAAAAATGCTGCCTGCGACAACAAAGCGCAGCGTAACGTCATCCTTGACTTTGTGCCAAGCGCCTTTCATCGTGGCAAAGAAATTATGGAAGACCGTCCATACCGGGATTAACAAAAGGAGGGATGGAATGATGCCCGCTTTTAAAATCCAGCCGGGAACAGGACCGTTCATCAGGTGATGCGGACCGTTCCAGACATAGAAAGTTGCGATTGTCCAGAAACCGATCATCGACAGTTCATGACTGTATAAAGGACGGCCGGTCAATTTTGGCAGGAGATAATAGATTTGACCGACACCGACAGTGGTCATCCACAAACCGATTGCGTTATGCCCAAGGAACCACCCTGCAAGAGCCTGTTCCGTCCCGCTGGGATACCAGCTTGCCGGCAGGTTCCCGATGATATAGGTCAGCGGCAGCCAGAGCAGGGATCCGAGGAAATACCAAATGCTTACATACAGCACTTTCTCCTGCCGCTGTGCAATCGTCTTGAAAATATTATGGGCGACAAGCACGAGCACCAGAATCACTTGGACGTCGACCCATACCGGGAACTCGCCATACTCGATGACACTGGTTTGCCCCATCAGCAGGGACACAAATCCTTCCAACATGACAATGTTATACAAGACAGCGCTTACATTCCCCAATTTCTCACTATAAAGCGTGGTTCTCGCCAGCTTCGGGATCATGTATAACATGGATGCCACATAAGCCATTGATAACCACGCGTAAATCACAAGCATCACGTGACTGGAACGAATATGTCCGTAAGTTGTGATTTGGTAATTGAGAAAATCGGGACTGATCTGTTTGATTGCCGTGGTCAACCCTAAGCTCATCCCGAGCAGCAACCAAAAGACAGCAGTGACAAACCAAAGTTTTGCTGCACTGTTCTTTTCATTCGAAAACAACGTGGCAACCCCCTTCTCTTCTTTATATGAACATATTACAATCGTTCACATTTTTGTTGAAATTCGATTCTTTTATTGACAGATAGAGAAATTGAATACAGCTACTTCTTCTTGCGCACAGTCAGCCAGATCAAGACGGCAAGCGGGATCAGCAGCAAATAGTACAATAGATTGAAATACAGTTCGAATTTAGAATACATGTCCGTCATCCTCTCCCGATTCGTCCGTTCTGCCGTCCATCAGCCGCAAGATTCGGTTTCCCGCTTTCGCCAAGCGGCGGTCATGGGTGACGAGCAGGATTGTTTTTCCTCGCTGGTTCCAGCCTTTCAACAAACCCATGATCAGTTCCGCGTTTCGGTCATCGAGAGCGCCGGTCGGTTCATCCGCCAGCAGGATCTTGGGATCCTGAATCAAAGCCCGAGCCAGCGCCGCCCGTCGTTGTTCGCCGCCGCTCAACTGGGAAGGGAAACTGTTTCTGTGCGCGGTCAGTCCAACTTCTTCCAGAATCTGTTCCGCCTGTCTTCTGTCCTCCGGGCGAAACGTTCCGATCATCGTTTTTGGCAGCAGCACATTTTCCATCACATTCAATGTCGGAATCAAGCTCGGAAATTGAAAGACAAACCCGCATTGCTGCGCCCGGTATTCGGCGCGCTTGCTGTCACTCCAACGGCTCGCGTCTTGTCCCTCGATCCACACCGTTCCTTCCGTCGGAGCATCCAACAAACCGGCAATCGCCAAGAGCGTAGACTTCCCGCTTCCCGAGGGACCGACGATCGCCAGGAAATCGCCCGATTCCACCGTAACCGATACCCGGTCCAATGCATGCCGCGTTTCCTGCTTGTTTACCGAATAGCTTTTTGTAATGTCCTGCAGTCGGATCATACTTCCCCCTCCCGCATCGATTGATAGGGCTGCTCCCGCAAAATGCGATTCACGGGAATGAAGGCTGCCAAAACAGAAATCCCGGTTACCGCCAACATGACCGCCAGTCCGATTCCCAATCCGCTTGTCCAGTCCGGGAATACAAGCGGTAATGTGATAAACTTCAGGATAAGCGCCCGATTATCGTACAACAGCGCCGCACCCGCCAACGCGCCGAAAGAAGAACCTATCATCCCGGACAGCATCGCTTCCGCCAACAAAAGACGATATGCGGTGACACGGGCAGCGCCCATTGCCCGCAACATGCCGATTTCCTTGCGCCGTTCGTTTACCAATGCCGAGAAAATCGTCATCACCTGAAAGCCGCTCATCACGATCATGACCGTGATCATCAAATAACTGAACAGCTTGATGGGGCGGATTTGGTGGTTGACCACTTCTTGCAAACCGCTTCCCTTCGCCACATCCACGTTAAGGTTCATCCGTTCGATCTCCCGTTTGACAAACTCGTCCATTCCCGGTTGGGTCTTCACCAAGACAACGGAAATTTGGTTTTTCGGGATATCCAGCCCCAAGTCTTTGCTGCCGGACAGTTCCCGTGCCGCATCCAATCGCATGAAGATTGTGTCGTCCGTGCCCATGCCCGTCGGAAAAAGCACGTTTCGAATCAAAAATTCCTTCCCAAACAATGTCACCCATTGGACGGAATAGGCATCGTCATAATGATAAAGATAATTGCCGCCGCCCGCGTTTGACCCGATGACTACATCGTATTTGTCATAGGTGCGGGATGTTTCCGCCACCCAATTTTTCAATGTGAAATCCCGTTGCGGATCAAATGCGACCACCGGAAAGTCGCCTTCGGTCCCGCAACAGACCGTCGAAACAGTTTTCAAATACAGTTGCGGCGCCACCTGCTCCACTTCCGGAATTTGTTCGATCCGGTCGACCACCGTTTCCGGCATGTAGAAAGCGGATACCTTGCCGGCTATGATCATGTCGCCCGCATGGTCGCCAACACCCTTCGGCACGACCAGCAAGTCGGCCCCCAATCGCTGCGAACCAGCTTTCAGGCTTCGTTCCATCGAAAACACAAAAAAATAGCTGACAAACAACAGCAAAGCCGCAATCGCGGCACTTCCCGCCAACCATGCGGAGCGGGACGATTTTCGCTTGATATTGCGCCACGCAACGATCCACAGACTGTTCATGCTGCGCCCTCCCATCCGGAACACCTCTTGCTAAAGAAAACTTGGCTTCGCCAAGCCTTTAGGCGCAGGCGAGCCAAAGTTCTTCCCACCCAAATGCAAGCATTTGGGTGGGGACCCTTGTTGCCCTTATACTTGTTACCTTGAAAACTTATAAATTCTAACACTAGAGTAAAGGGCTGGCTATCCAGCCCCTCCTCATCAAACCGTACGTGAGGTTTTCCCTCATACGGCTTTCCGATGTTCGTCATTCATGTGCGTTCAGCCTACAAGTGCGCGTAATCCACTGACTTTAACCATAGCCTTCACCTCATGCCACACACTTTGCCATCTTCTCTTTTGTCTTTTCTTGGCGTACCATTTGCAAAATCGTTGCAGAATGTACCAGTCCAACTTTACCATTTTCTTTGTACCGTACGGGGTACCATAGTAATTCCGCCAGCCCTGGATTTTCGGATTTAGCCACTCCACATGGTCTTGTATCGACAGGACTCTTGCGGAAGGCGGGGCCAGTCGTTCTTTGACCACGTCCCGTATGTGTTGTTCGGCTTTCTGAGTTAGCCACTGTTGGGTGGTATAATACACCTGTACTTTTGACGTTTCCGCTTTCGTTTTGCGATGGTGCATTCCCAAGAAATCAAAGCCTTCCGTTCCCGCCCATAAACCTACCAGTCTCGTTTTCGTGGGGTGTACGGTCAACTCCAGTCGCTCCATAATGGAGTATACTAGGCGCATTGCCCGTTCCGCGTCTTTCTTCGTCTTGCAGACGATCACGAAATCATCGGCGTATCTTGTGAGTTCTCCAAGATTCCTGCCGTGCTTCTCCCACAGGTAGTCGAAGTAATTCAGGTAGATGTTGGCCAGCAGGGGTGAAATGACCCCGCCCTGCGGCGTGCCAAGGTCTGTTCTCTTGACTGTTCCTTCTTCCATAACACCTGCATACAGCCATTTCCGAATGAGTTTCAGGACTCGTCTGTCACTAATTCGCATCTCCACCAGCTTCATGAGTTTGTCCTGATTGATGTTGTCGAAATAGCCTTGGATGTCGACGTCGACCACCCAATTTCCCTTTCGATTGCAGGCTTTTCGGACACGGTCAAGCGCTTGTTTGGCATTTTTCTTCGGACGGAATCCGTAAGAGCAGTCTTGGAAATCCGCTTCAAAGAGGGGTTCAATGACAAGTTTGGTTGCCATCTGGATGACGCGATCTCGTACCGTTGGAATACCCAGTGGACGCTGTTTCCCGTCCTTCTTGGGAATGTAATGACGACGTACGGGTTGTGGTTGATATCGGTTTTCCCGAAGTCTTTGTTCACAATCTCGGAGAAAGGCGTGAATCCCCATCTCTTCGATTTCGTGAATTGTCTGCCCGTCGATGCCTGCTGCACCTTTGTTGGCGCGCACTCGTCGCCATGCCTCCCACAGAGTATCCTGCCGGTAGACCTTGTCATACAAGGCGTGGAATCTGCGCTTCTTGTTGGCTTTGGCCGCATGACCTAGCTTCTCTTGGAGTTGTTGAACTTTTTCCATTGGTGTTGTTAGCCTTTTGGCATTCACTCACTCGTACCTCCTTGAAAAGCATGAACAAAGCAGAGGTCCTTTCCTCCCGCAGGTTGTGTTTCCTGCGTTCCCAGGTACTATAACCTCCTCGGACTCCCTTCCTGCCGACGATCCACTTCACCTGTTGGGCTTATAGGATGTCTCTTTACGGATATTTCCGTGCAGGGGAGGGTCTCCCCAGTTCACTGCGTTATCTGTGATACCATGCCGCTCTCTTTACGCCGGAGGGTTCCTCGCTGCTGCCATCCAAGTTCTTCACAGCTTCCATGGCCTTCGTCCATACACTCGGGACTCGGCTCCCCCTCTTCCCTCTCGCGAGGCCTTTTTGACGACGCGGCAAGATTCACTTTATGTTACGGCCTGGTATCTTGCTCGCCCTGTATGAACAGGTACTTTTGTCGATGCGCTTCTACGCACAAATTTCTCCGTACGCAGGCATCCAAGCTACAGGGCTCCTTGGTGATTACCCTGACCGGACTTTCACCGGCTAGATAGCGCGTGCTTAGCTGGGCACGCA
>JAGVBM010000054.1 GCA_020059765.1 Bacillota bacterium | reverse complement strand
TCGACTGTTGATACGTTAGCAGAGTGATATCACCCAACGGTGTAAACAGCAGTTCGCCAATCGCTGCACATTTGCGGCTTAAACCGGAATAAGTTTCAAGATAAGCTCTCAATTCGTCCTGGCAAGCAAACTGCCGTGCCTTATCCGGAATTCCTTTTACAAAAAAGGAGAAAATCAAGGATTTGGATTGGGGATCATACCGCACGGAAGACACTTCCGGGTACCGAATCAACATTGAGATTAACAGGCGAGTTGCTGAAGACTCATTTATGCGTAACATTTCATCCTCTTCTTTCACGAAAAACTCGTTCCCAATAATGTCATCGTAGGTAATTCGCTTTGATCAGGCAAAATCCTGCAGGAAAATGCAGTAAATATGCAATCCAATCAGCCAAGTAAAAGAGCAGCCTGTTGGCTGCTCTATTTTGCGTATTCGACGGCTCTGGTCTCACGAATGACCGTAACTTTTATTTGCCCAGGGTAGTCTAACTCATTTTCAATTTTCTTCGAGATCTCCCTAGCGACGCGTACCGATTCTACGTCGTCAATTTGCTCAGGCTTGACTATAATTCGAATTTCACGACCCGCTTGGATCGCGTACGACTTTTCAACGCCTTCAAACGACTCAGCAATGGATTCCAGCTTCTCCAATCGTTTCAAGTAAATATCCAATGTTTCGCGACGGGCCCCCGGCCGTGCGGCAGAAATTGCATCTGCTGCGGCAACAATCACCGAAATAGGAGATGAAAATTCAATGTCTCCATGATGAGCACCAATCGCATTGATTACGATCGGGTGTTCCTTGTACTTTTTCGCAAGGTCAACCCCAATCTCCACGTGAGACCCTTCGACCTCATGGGTAATCGCTTTGCCCACGTCATGCAGCAATCCACCGCGGCGGGCAAGATTTACGTCAAGACCCAACTCGGCAGCCATCAGACCAGCTAAATGAGCGACTTCAATAGAATGTTTCAGAACGTTTTGACCATAGCTAGTCCGATACTTCAAGCGACCCAGAATTTTAACCAAATCAGGATGAATTCCGTGGATTCCGGTCTCAAACAACGCTTGTTCCCCTTCTTCACGAATCCGGTCATCGATTTCGCGGCGTGCTTTTTCAACCATCTCCTCAATTCGGGCCGGATGAATTCGTCCATCAGCAACCAATTTTTCCAGCGCGACGCGGGCCACTTCTCGACGTATTGGATCAAATCCGGACAAAATCACAGCTTCAGGTGTGTCGTCAATAATCAAATCAATGCCTGTTAACGTTTCAAGAGCACGAATATTTCGTCCTTCTCGGCCGATGATACGACCTTTCATTTCATCATTCGGCAGCGCTACAACGGACACCGTTGTTTCTGCCACGTGATCGGCGGCACACCGTTGAATGGCGGTGGCAATAATCTCTTTCGCCTTCTTCTCCGCTTCATCGCGTGCCTGTTGTTCAATTTCTTTCATTAAGACTGCGGCGTCATAACGACATTCCGCCTCCACATTGGCCAGAAGAATCGTTCTCGCTTCTTCTTGCGTCAATGCAGAAACACGTTCCAATTCGGCAGTTTGCTGACGAATCAGTTCTTCCACTTTTTCACGTTGCTCTTCAACAAATCGTTCCTTGTTCGTCAAAGCTTCAGCACGTTTTTCAATCGCATCGGTTTTTCGGTCAAGAGTTTCTTCCTTTTGCAGCAACCGACGTTCCAACCGCTGAATTTCGTTACGACGTTCACGGATGTCTTTCTCTGCATCGGAACGCAACTTGTGGACTTCTTCTTTCGCTTCCAAAATTGCTTCCTTTTTCTTCGCTTCCGATTCCTTGATGCTTTCTTCAATAATTTGAGCGGAGCGAACTTCGGCGGAAGCAATCTTTCCTTCGGCAATGGTGCGACGATACAGGTATCCAACCAGGATACCTGCAATCAGGGCAATTACCGCAAGAATGTATGGCAGTATTGCTGACATATTTTCATAGCCTCCTAGCTCAGATATAATCACAAACCTGAGCGTGGACGCAGCCCTATCTCAAGCGAGACAAGGGGATAATCGGTAAACAGTATCACGGATTGCCATTGTTGGCAAAGACCGGTAAAGCTTCTCATACGCACTTTAATTGTAGCCCTAGTGTCAATCATTGTCAAGAACACAGGGATTTCTGCAGGTCCTCACTCTGTAAACCGGCCTTGTTTTAGTTCCTGCATCACAATCCGAATCGTAGATAAAGAAAATCCTTTACTCATTAAATATCTTCCAAGTTTACGCTGAATGTCACGCCACTCATCCGCGTTCTCTGCTTGTTGTAACTTGGCCGTTTTTTTGGAAATCAGGCGCCTTGCGACCTCCGCTTCATCTTCGTATTGCATCAGTGCTTTATCAATCAATTGTTCGGAAATGCCTTTTTGCTGCAATTCCCAGCGGATCATCCGTTTGCCGCGAGGCTTGCTTTGCATACGATGGTTGACAAATGATTCCGCATACCCTGCTTCGTTTAGATACCCCGATGTTTCCAGATATTGAATGGTATCCGCCGCCACATCCGTTTCTATGCCTTTTCGCCGCAAATAGTCCACCACTTGCTGAATGCTCCGCGCCTGTCCCGCCAAATATTTGACCGCCAGATCACGGGCCGCAGCATACGCCTCCGCATGTTGCCAGGCTGCCAGATCTTCTTCCGTGACCAGCTGCCCCTCACGAATATGAAGATGGTATGCAAGTTCACGGCGAATCCCCAGTACATATTCGCCGTTCACAAAAAGGCTTACCCGATCCGGATAAGCCTTTTGCGGTTGGATTGCGGTAATTCTTCCCCGCACCGTCATTTACTCTCCAAGCTCCTCCATGTCATCGTCTTTCGCAAAACTTTGGCTGGATATGGGGGCTGGGGCGTTAGCCAAGGAAAGATCACGGATTTTATTCTCGATTTTATCCGCGATTCCCTTATTATCCTTTAAGAATTGTTTTGCGTTTTCCCGTCCTTGTCCGAGACGCTCATCCTCAAAAGAATACCAGGCACCGCTTTTGGCGACAATGTCCAAATCCGTTCCCATGTCAATCAGTGTTCCTTCTCTTGAAATTCCTTCGCCAAACATGATGTCGACTTCGACAGCTTTGAAGGGAGGAGCCACTTTATTCTTCACCACTTTGATTTTGGTGCGGTTGCCTACCAAATCATTTCCTTGTTTCAACGCTTCCGAACGACGCACTTCCAAACGGATGGAGGAATAAAACTTAAGCGCTCGTCCGCCCGTTGTAGTTTCCGGATTGCCAAACATCACACCGACCTTTTCCCGGATCTGGTTTATGAAAATAGTGATCGTTTTCGATTTCGAAATCGCCCCCGACAGTTTGCGCAGGGCCTGTGACATGAGACGTGCTTGCAGTCCGACATGGGAATCTCCCATTTCACCCTCAATTTCAGCTTTCGGCACCAAGGCGGCTACTGAGTCGATGACGATAATGTCCACCGCACCGGACCGTACTAACGCTTCTGCAATTTCCAGCGCCTGTTCCCCCGTGTCCGGCTGGGCAATCAACAACTCATCAATGTTGACCCCCAAATTCCTGGCATAAATCGGATCCAATGCGTGTTCCGCATCAATAAAGGCGGCTTGTCCGCCGCGTTTTTGAACTTCTGCAATCGCATGCAGTGTCACCGTTGTCTTTCCGGATGATTCCGGTCCGTAGACTTCGACAATTCTTCCTCTTGGAAACCCGCCGACTCCCAATGCAATATCAAGCGCCAACGATCCGGAAGAGATCGTCTCCACCGTCATCACATTTGCAGCTTCACCCAATTTCATGATCGAGCCTTTGCCAAATTGCTTTTCAATCTGACGTAGCGCCATATCAAGCGCTGCTTTACGATCGCTCACTCTTGTACCTCTCCTTTTTCGACAAAAACTCACTGCTAATGAATTCGCTTTTTCCTGCTCTAGTTCCTGCTATCATATTACACTACCGGAAACAAAAAGACAAACATTTGTTCTTCAAATATTGATTTTTTTTATAGCCTTATATGCATATCATCCAATTAGAGCGGACCAGCCGCCCTGCTGTTCCGCCAAGTGCCTTTTCCAATTCAATTTTTTT
The DNA here is from genome assembly GCA_020059765.1 of Bacillota bacterium. Lineage (GTDB taxonomy): Bacteria > Bacillota > Bacilli > Tumebacillales > Effusibacillaceae > Effusibacillus. The sequence continues at coordinate 2,891 of JAGVBM010000054.1, read as the reverse complement.
GCAGTTTATCTTCTGCTCATCCGCTCTCGTGGCCTTGCCGGTTCCAAGTTGACGCGGGAACCGTTGATCCGTGATTGACGCAGCGATTCGAATACAAATGGAGCCGATTCTTCCTCTACTTCGAGGAATGTAAATTTGTCAAAGATGTCGATTTTGCCGATTGCTCGGACAGGTATCCCCGCTTCTTCGGAAATCGTGCGGATCAAATCAGAGGGACCGATTTTTGCGCTGCGTCCGATGTTGATGAAGAAACGAACCATTCCGGGCGCTGCACCTGTATCGCCAAAATCGTAATCCTCTGCATCTTCCGACTGGGCATCGCCGGCCGTTAATTTCAGTGCGGCGGCTGCCAGATCAATAGGGTCAAACTCATCCAACAAATTGCCGAGAATAGCCCGATAATGGGCAAGTCCTCCTTCTTGAACCGTTGCACGCAACCGGTCACGCCATATTTCCGCTTGCCTTTCGGCCACATCGGCCAAAGTGGGAACTTCGCGCATGACGATGTTGGCTTTTGTTTCCTTTTCAATTGTCTTAAACAATTTATACTCCCGCGGGGTAACCAAAGTAAGTGCCAATCCCCGTTTGCCGGCACGACCCGTCCGGCCGATCCGGTGCACATATGACTCGGGATCCTGCGGGATATCATAGTTTACAACATGGGATACGTTTCCAACGTCGATTCCGCGCGCCGCCACATCGGTTGCGATCAACATTTCGATCTCACCGTTGCGGAACTTTTTCATGACGCGATCCCGTTGCGCCTGAGACAAATCACCGTGCAGTCCGTCTGTCATGTAGCCGCGGGCGATCAACGCTTCCGTCAATTCGTCAACACCGCGTTTAGTACGGCAGAAAATGATGCCAAGCTGAATTTCCTCACTGTCGATGATTCGGCACAAGCTCTCCAGCTTGTTGCGTTCCAGCACTTTGTAATACACCTGCTCAATCAGTGGAACGGATACCTCGCCCCGGTTGATCGTCACTGCCACCGGTTCCTTCATGTATCGTTTCGCCAATTTTTTGACCAAATCGGGCATTGTGGCGGAGAACAGCAGCGTCTGCCGCTCTTTTGGCGTTTCTTGCAAAATCGCCTCGATGTCTTCGATGAATCCCATATCCAGCATTTCATCCGCCTCGTCGAGCACAATCGTCCGCACCTTGTCCAGCTTCAACGTTCCCCGTCGAATATGGTCAAGCACACGTCCGGGTGTGCCAATGACGATCTGCACACCTTGCTGTAGAGCTTTGATCTGATGGCCAATTGACTGCCCTCCATAGATCGGCAGCGTACGAATTCGCTTGTACTTGGCGATTTTTCGTAATTCACCTGCAACTTGAATCGCCAGTTCCCTAGTGGGAGTCAGAATCAACGACTGTACATGTCTCGCGTTCGCAGCCATCTCAACCAGAGGAATCCCAAAGGCGGCAGTCTTTCCGGTACCTGTTTGCGCCTGACCCACAACATCTTTACCCGTGACCACGACGGGAATACATTGCGCCTGAATCGGGGATGGCTCTTCAAATCCCATTTCGTCTATGGCCTGCATTACTTTTTTACTTAATCCAAGTTCCAAAAATGTTGTCATTCTATCACCTTTTCTATATCAAACGTTTCAAGAGTGAGTATAAGGCATTTTTTGCAGAACGAATGCGAATTTGTTGTCTGTCGCCGTGAAAATTAAACTGTTTAACGGTCGTTCCATCCGCTCCGGCCACTGCCACATATACCAAGCCTACCGGTTTTTCCGGTGACCCGCCATCCGGTCCGGCAATTCCGGTAACCGAGATCGCCCAATCGGTATTCGCTTCCCGTCTTGCTCCTTGCGCCATAAACCGGGCAGTTTCTTCCGAAACGGCTCCATGCGCGTCAAGAATTTCCTGTGGGACACCCAGCTGTTTCAACTTGGCATCATTGCTGTATGTAACCCAACCTTCTTTGAAAAAAGCGGAAGTTCCGGGTATATCTGTGAGCATAGCTGCGACAAGGCCGCCCGTACAGCTTTCGGCAAGAGACAGGGTCTGTTTTTTCGCCTTGAGCCGATTGCCCACCGCGACAGGCAAGCTTTCCTTGTCGATGCCGTAAATATATTTTCCTAATCGCTGGTACAACTGTTCTTCAACAGGCCGGATCAGGGCATATGCGTCTGCTTCCGAATCCGCCCGCGCCGTGATGCGAAGCGTCACTTCCCCTTCGGAAGCCAACGGAGCAATCGTCGGATTGGTTTGCCCTTTCAATATATCCGTAACAGCCATCTCCATCGCCGATTCTCCGATGCCAAACATGCGCAGGACCCGGGAACGGATTGTGACGCTCTGGGCCATGACAGACCGCAGCAGGGGAATCATTTGTTCTTCGACCATCGGCCGCATTTCGGTTGGCGGTCCCGGCAGCAAGAAATAATGCTGTCCCCCGTCTTCCACATATTGTCCGGGTGCGGTTCCACGGGGATTTGACAAAAAGTGCCCGCCAGCGATCCGCATGGTCTGTTTTTGATTGTTCAATGGCATTTCCTTGCCGAGTTGCGTAAAGAAATCCCGTAAACGTTGAAGTTCATCCGAATCCGCCTGCAATTGCCTGCCAAGAAACGCTGCCACTGACTCCCGGGTCAGGTCATCATCCGTGGGGCCCAAACCGCCGGTCAAAACGATCAAATCAGATCTGGTTTGAGCTAACGACAATACATGCTGCAGACGCTCCTGATTGTCACCGACCACTTGATGATAATACACGCTAACCCCTTCCAGCGCAAGTCTGTCAGACAGATATTGGGCGTTTGTGTTCGCAATCTGTCCCAGCAGCAGTTCCGTTCCTACAGCGATGATTTCTGCACGCACAGGTATCCCCCTTTCACATTGAAAGAAAAGAAGATAGATGGCCTATCTTCTCT
>JAGVBM010000098.1 GCA_020059765.1 Bacillota bacterium | reverse complement strand
TCTCGGAGAGATCCACCTCTTTCCATGCAGCTGCCCGGTCAATTAAATCTTCGTAGAAAACGGCATCGGATGCAGCAATCGGTTCAAGTTCAGCCAAAACATACTGTTCAATCGAAGCAAGATCCGTTCGAAACAAATTGATAAGCTGTTGAAATTCCCGATGGTAAAACAGAACCTTGACACCTGCATCCCGCAAGATAAAGGACACTTCTGACCCTGACAGTCGAAAGTTTAACGGCACGACCACCGCACCGATCAAGAAACTGGCATAATAAATTTCCAGGTAGTGAAAACTGTTCAACATCAGCAAACCTACCCGGTCTCCTTTATGTACGCCCATCTCTTGCAAACTCCCTGCCAGACGCTGCACTCGTTCACCGAATTCACGATACGTGAACCGCGCATCACCGTCTATGATTGCGATTCGATTGGGAAAGTTCCGTATCGCATTGAGAAACCCCGTTCGTAAGATCATGTTTTCACTCCCCGTCTACAAATCCAATTTTGGCATAGATGAACGCCACCGGAATAGAGGTTTTGTCGGAAGATTATGTGTTCGTCGCGAAGATTCAGCTATTTCAAATGGGATTCTCCTCTCCGCTTGTAAAATGAGTCTCCTATACTATTTTACAAGAAAGGAACAAATAATACCGTACCAAAAATGAATTGGGCGATTTGCACACGGGTCCTCTGGTTTATCCTCCGATATAGGACATCTCGATTTTGCTGTTTCGTTTGATATTTCTCTGCATGATTTCGTGTCGTTCTTCCGAATATCGATCCATTCTTAATCCCCAGACCCCTTTGATCATGTCCTCTATCGCTTGATCCGAGACGCCTGCTCGAAGATGGGCCCGTAAATCATGACCTTTTGTGGCAAATAAACAGGTGTATAAGTGACCTTCTGCGGATAAACGCGCACGGGTGCATGTCGAACAAAATGCGTCAGTAACTGACGAAATGATGCCGATCTCTTTCGTTGTCCCTTTATACAGGAACCGGGTGGCCACTTCCCCGCTATAATTCCCGGGGATCGATTCCAACGGCATTACTTCATTGATCATGTGCAAGATCTCTTGCTTGGAGACCACTTTGTCCATTTTCCATCCGTTTGTATTTCCCACATCCATGTATTCGATAAAACGGAGAATGTGGTTCGTTTCCCTGAAGTGAGAAGCCATCGGAATGATATCTTGTTCGTTGATTCCTCTTTGTACAACCATGTTGATCTTCACTTGAAGTCCAGCGCGTTCGGCCGCCGCAATACCTTCAAGCACAGTTTGGACTCCGACCCCTCTTCCGTTCATGTATCCGAATCGTTCATCGTCCAGAGAATCCAGACTGACAGTAACGCGCCGCAAACCGGCAGCCTTCAATTGTTCCGCTTGTTTGGCGAGGAGAACTCCGTTCGTGGTCATTGCGATATCTTCGATGCCCTCAATTCCAACCAGTCTCCCAATCAATTGATGCAAATTGGGACGCAGCAACGGTTCGCCGCCGGTTATACGGATCTTGCGAACCCCCACACCGGCGAAAATTCGTGCCAAACGAAACATCTCGTCAAAATCAAGCAGTTGATCCTGCTGTAAAAATGGATAATCGGGACCAAAAATTTCAGGTGGCATGCAATATCGGCATCGAAAATTGCACCGATCGGTGACCGACATACGCAAATCTCTTAATGGACGCTGATTTTGATCAGATAGTGTCATTGACCTCATCCCTTTTTTTATGTTTTCCGGCAGAAAACAACACGAGAAGTAATTTAGAGTAAATATTATGTCGGTATCTGTATTATAAAGAGGAATCGGCAGACAACCAAGAAAAAATTTCGGCACCTCTTGATTTTTTCATAACGGTTCCGATTGTCGAATAAATGTCCAATCTGTGCAGAGAATAAGGAAACAATTACACATCTTGGAATGTGGAGGTAATTGATGTCGTGAATGATATTCTGATGGCACGAGTTTTATTTGGAACTACTATGGGTTTTCATGTCATCTTCGCAACTTTGGGTGTGGGAATCCCTTTGATGATTCTGGCTGCTGAATTGTTCTTTCACAAAACAAAGGATCAGGAGTATCAGATTATGGCGAAACGTTGGACTAAAGCTTTCGCTGTATTGCTGGGAGTGGGGATTCCGTCAGGCACCATAGCTGGTGTTCAATTGTCCCTATTATGGCCGGGATTCATGGAAGTGGTTGGGAAGGTCATTGCCCTGCCCTTTCAAATTGAGATTTTTGCCTTTTTTCTTGAGTCATTGTTTATGTCCATCTACGTCTATGCGGCGGATCGATTGTCGCCTTTCATGCGTATTGTCAGCTTGTCCCTTGTTGCGGTCGGCGCAGCCGCATCGGCGATTTTGATTACAAACGTTCATGCCTTTGAAGGAACACCGGCAGGTTTCCGAATGGAATCCGGTAAAGTGGTAGACGTAGATCCTTGGGCAGCGTTTTTCAATCCAGGTTTCCTTGTTACTGCGGAACATGTTGTATATTCGGCTTTTATGACTGGAGCATTCGTGATTGCTTCTGTTTCCGCCGTAAAATTGTTGAAAAAGAAACTAACTGGTCAGGAACAATCCTTGCATCGAAAAGCCCTCGCGTTATCTCTTGTAATTGGGGGCATTTTCTCGATCATGACTGCATTCAACGGACACACATCGGCTCAAGAATTACACAAATATCAACCGGAAAAATTGGCCGCTGCCGAAGGACTGTTCAAGACTCAGCCTAATGCGCCGCTCACAATAGGTGGTTATACTGATCCGGTATCGCAAACGGTCAAATATGGCATTGAGATACCGGGATTATTAAGTTTTTTAGCGGCCAATCGTTTTGATGAGGTGGTGACCGGACTGAATGATTTTCCAAAAAATGAATGGCCACCCCTGTTTATCCATACGTTGTTCAACTCGATGGTCGGTATCGGAATTCTGTTGATTGTTTTATCTCTTATCGGTTTTATTTGGAATTTCGTTACCCGGAAGAGATCATTTCCCCGTTGGCTTCTCTGGATGTTCGTCGCGTCCGGTCCCTTGTCTCTCCTAAGCATTGAATTCGGCTGGATTTTTTCGTGCACTGGACGACAACCATGGGTAATTTACAGAGTCATGACCACCGCAGAGTCGGCCACTAAAACCGGCAATATCGGAATGCTGTTTGTTCTGTTTGCCGGAGCGTATTTGTTTCTTGCTATAGTTACTGTCTTAGTGTTGCGTTACTACTTTAAACGTCATCCGTTGCATCTTGAATATGGGCCCGACACTATAGATCTTTCGTAAGGGAGTTTTGACAATGTCAGATACCATTATAGCCATCAGCATGATCTGGATGTTCGTATTCGTCTATTCCATTGCTGGTTCCATTGATTTTGGGGCTGGTTATTGGTCGATGAAATATATCAAGCATAAAAGATCAAAAGCAACCAATATAGCGAATCGTTATTTGTCCCCTTCATGGGAAATTACAAACGTATTTATTGTCATGGTAGTTGTGGGACTGTTCAATTTCTTTCCCGGAGCCACATATACGTTGGGAACGGTCTTGCTGTTGCCGGCCAGTCTGATTCTCCTGTTGATCACAATCCGCAGTGCGTTTCTCGTCTTTTCCCATTCTGCGGCGAAATACAAGAATACCCTGATTATGGTATCTGGAATCAGCGGGCTGCTTGTTCCCGCTTTGTTGATCCTTGTGCTTCCAATCACCCATGGAAACTTCATTGAAATAGTGGACGGGGTGGAACGATTAAAATTTGCACGTTTATTGGTCAGTTGGAGCGCTTATGCATTTATTGCATTTGCGGTCAGCAGCACGCTCTTCTTGTCCTCCTTGCTGCTTGCCGACTATTCTCATGTGTCCGGCCAACCGGAAGCTTATAAGATATATCGACGTGACGCCGTTATCGGAGGACCTCTAAATTTATTGTTTGCCTTCCTCCTCATATTGGCCATATATAGAGAAGCAGGTTGGTTGTACACGAACATCATAAAAAACTGGGGCTGGCTGCTCTTATCCGTTCTCTTTTTTCTAGTCGGGTACTCCGCCCTCTTTTGGAAATCCGCCAACAAAGACCTATCCATAGATGGCCGACCACGGTTCGCGGTCATCGGCATTGTAATTCAATATTTATTCGCCAGCGCCGCTTATGGCAAAGCACATCTGCCCTATATCGTATACCCCTTTGTCACGATCGAATCGGGCTTTACCCATCCGGATACGTTCCGTGCCCTTTTTTGGTCCTATATGGTCAGTTTTGCGGTTCTCGTCCCCGGGTTTGTTTATTTCTGGCGAATCTTCATGAAAGACACCCGATATTTAAAGCAAATGGGAGGGGGTGACTAACCCGCTCCCGTTTCCAATCAAGCTTCCATTAAGAATTCATTATATTTCGCAATAGTCGCTTCCACGTCATCGACAGACAAATATCGAGCCTTACGCATGACCTCTTTGCCATCGATAAACAAAAGTAAGACGGGAATCGTGAATACGGAAAATTTGCCAACCACTTCCGTGATCAGACTCGTGTCCACATACGCACTTTGCAGGTTTGGAAATTGCTCCAACATGGCTTTGATCTTCGGCAAAAGCGCCTGACAAACGCTGCACGTAGGTTGCGACACATACAAAAAGGCAAAAGGTTGAGTTGCAATAAATTCTTCCAGTTCCTCAACATTGTTTAGCTGCTGCATGGATTAGACCTCTTTCTTGTTTGCCAATTAGATTTGATACATTCAAGAAGAGTACTACACTTTCGAAAGAATTTCAGTAACCGAGTTCACGTTTATACATCACTTCCCGTTCGGCAACTGGCAATCGAATCTCGACAACGGTTCCTCGATTTATTTGGCTGATTATCTGAATTTGTCCTTGATGTTCCTGAATGATCTTGTAACTGATCATCAATCCTAACCCAGTGCCCTTTTCCTTTGTTGTATAAAAGGGTTCTCCGAGCCGTGAGATTCGTTCTTCCGGGATTCCGTTCCCTTCGTCAACGAATCGGATCAATACTTCGCCCGCAGCCTCATTAAGCACTTGAATGTCAATCGTGCCTCCCGTTGACATTGCTTCAATCGCATTCTTCAACACGTTAATAAACACTTGCTTCAGTTGGTTTTCCTCACAGTTGATCAGTGGTACGTGATCCTGAAACTTGGTTTTGATCTGAATGTTGTTCATAATCGCTTGGGCTTCCAACAACGCGACAATATTCCACAACAACGTACGGACATCCCGTTGCTGGTAAATGACCGCCTGCGGTTTCGCCAAAAGCAGGAACTCATTGACAATCAATTCGATACGATCCAATTCGGACAACATAATCGAGATGTATTCCTCTTTCATCTTTCCCGTTTGCAACAATTGGGTAAAACCGCGAATTGCGGTTAGCGGATTGCGAATTTCATGAGCCACTCCTGCCGCTAATTGTCCTACAATCGATAGCTTGTCCGATTTTCGCAACAATTCTTCAGCCATTTTTCGTTCCGTAATATCACGGACCACAAATACAACTTGTTCGACTTGATCATGATCTCCAAGCACCGGCGACAAGTATGTGTCCAGCATGATCCAGTTCTCATTGAAATGCCGATATCGGCATTCGATCTGACAGGCAGTTTTGGTCTTCATCATTTCAAAGAATGATAATCTGACTCGGGGACGATCCTCGGGATGTATGCGATTGAACTCCGTTTCGGCAAACGGAGGAGGGGTACCCAGCACTGCTTGATAGGAGGGGGAGATGTACTTGATCTTCCCATCTGTTCCCAACACTCCAATAATGTCACTCATGTTTTCGGCAATGAGTCGATATTTGGCTTCACTTTCCCGGAGCGCTTCTTCCGCCAGCTTACTTCTCGTAATGTCTCTTGCAATCCCCGCAATTGCTGTAACCTCTCCCTTTGCATCGCGTATCAAAGATAACGTGAGACTGATATAGACAGATGCACCGTCTTTTCGCTGTCGAACCAATTCAAATCCGATAATTGGTTCACCTCGTGACAGGCGACTTTTTACATTTTGAATTTCCTTCTCCGTAAACAACGGAATATGCTTGCCCAGCACTTCTTCTGATGTCCACCCGTAGGTGGCTTCAAATGCATGGTTCACCCGCATTACTTGACCGTTCAGATCCAGAATCGCTATTGCATCGGCGGTCTGGTTGATGAAGGATTCCAATTGTTCTTTCGTTGATCGAAGTTCTTCCTCGATTCGTTTTCGCTTGGTGATGTCCTTGCTGAATTCATTTGAAAAAAAGATGATCACCAGCAAGAAAAATCCGGTATAAACCACATCGTTCATCAAATTGGACGCATCTTCAACCACCAGGAAACGAGAAATCACCAGCGTTGCAATCAGCACAGGAATCACTAGCTCCCACATCTTGGGCCAAAAATTATCGGATAACGAGACTCCAAACAAAGTCTTCTTGATTCCCATCAACAGAAAATGGTTCGAAATCTCAAACATTGCAGTCGTCAAGAAAACTTGCAAAAACAAATTGACATGATCGAAAGTCTCAAATACCTTCCAGGCTAGCAACGAGCAAATAAAGTACATGCCCAAAGTGGCAAAGTAACGAACCCAATTCATCTGTCCAAATGAGCGATATTTTTTTATGGACAGCAAAAACAGACTCATGATGATCGAAAACAAACCGACCGTCAGACCAAAGTCCAGCATCAGCAGCAAACTTCCGATTGTGCCGGCAGTATACTCGTCTCCGCTGGGAAGTTTAATCGGAAAGTAATCCAGTATCACGATCAACATGATAATGAGCAGGATGGGAAACCAATGATCGATTGAACCTAATTGGAATAACGTACTTGCAAAAGCGTATGCCCCAACAAAGAACAAAGACAGAGTATACCCATTCAGATCTCTCATTGGTCTCACATCCGATTGACAATAGTTGATCAACTTATTTTACAGTCCTTTACCACTATACTCATTCCAATAAATGTAGTAAACAGAAAAAAGAACTGGGATATCCCAGTCCTTCGGATTGATTCTTACAGCCACGGTTTTCCGTACAAGATTGCGATCGCCAGTGCTGCAAATGAAGCAAGAGTTTTCCAAGCATTGTTCTTCATGCTCGTAACCTCCTTTCGCTCGCCAACATTTGGGTAGATCTACCTAATGCTAATTTCGACACCTTATTTCAAAATTCCTTCTTTATCGATAATTTTTTTTGTAACAGATTAATGGCTCAAAACTATAACTGCAAACCCCTTATAGATCGACCATATAATTTCGAAGTTCGACACTCTAAGGGATCAAATCAAATAACGGAGATAGACGTAGATCGTAGAAATAATGATTGAGAGAATCATTAACGGAAAACCAATCAATAAAAATTTGACAAAGGAAATATGGTGCCC
>JAGVBM010000204.1 GCA_020059765.1 Bacillota bacterium | reverse complement strand
CTGATAACAATAACCATGTCACCCTTACTGATAATAGGATTCCGGTACCGGAACTCAGAAGCAATATCCACTGTTACCGGAATTCTGGCCAGATCTTCAATCACGTATTTACCGACCATCCCAGCATGAAAAGCAGTCCCACAGGCTACAATAAATATATTCTTCAGGCTCTTAATCTCATCAGCTGTAATGCTGAGTTCTTTGAGAATGACCTCTTTATTATCAGCGGAAATCCGGCCGCTAAAGGTTTCCCTAATAGCCCGCGGCTGTTCATAAATCTCCTTTAACATAAAGTGGGGGTACCCACCCTTTTCGGCAGCTACGGCGTCCCAATTCACATGGAATATCTCTTTTTCAACCTTATTGCCCAAAAGATCGGTGACAGCAACACCCCGGGCAGTCAAGACAGCAATTTCACCATCATTAATAATGTAATTATCCCTTGTGTATGCCAGAGTAGCCGGAATATCCGAGGCCAGAAAGTATTCTCCTTGACCGATCCCTACAACCAATGGGCTGTCTTTCCTGACTGCCACCAATTTACCCGGTTCTTTTTTAGCTAAAGCAACCATGGCAAAAGAGCCTTCCAGTTTCTTCGCCACTTCCCGGACAGTCTTTTCGAGGTCACCATTATATAAATGTTCCACCAGGTGAGGTATGACCTCAGTATCAGTTTCAGATACAAACCGGTGTCCTTCGGATTCCAACCACTCTTTAAGCTCTAAGTAGTTTTCGATAATCCCGTTATGGACTACGGCAAATTCCCCGCTGCAGTCCGTATGGGGGTGGGAATTGACGTCAGACGGCCTGCCATGGGTTGCCCACCTGGTATGCCCAATTCCTACATTACCTTCCGGAGTATATGTTTCAATTTTTTCTTCCAGTTTTGCTATTTTACCTACACTCTTAACAACCAAAATCTTGTGATTCTCAATAACAGCTATACCCGCTGAATCATATCCACGATACTCAAGCTTTTTCAGTCCATCTATTAGAACCGGCACAACCGGTTTAGGGCCAATATATCCTACAATTCCACACATAAAGAGGGAACCTCCCATACACAAGTCTTGTATCTGATCCATTTCAAAGAATCAGCCGATTTTGGCAATACGAAAACAACCCGCTTTTGTATAAAAAGCGGACTCATACAAAATCGAATGACATCCGATCTCGTATGTACCCTGAAGTGTTCTTGTCCCGCAAGTCACCTTGCGGCTTTCGAACAACTCTTGCGGCAGAGGGATTCCTGCCGGGAGGCACCCGCCGAATGGTTCGCCAACCTCCTCCGCGTCAACTGCACAGCAGTCCAGGCGCTGGATCGAGCTTCTTTTTTGCCTCGACCCTCCTTTCTTGTTGAAATCGGTACTTCGTTTCGTTTCTCCCCTCCCATCACCTCCCCAAAGGATCGCATTTCGAAAAAGAATATGCACCTATTCTATGATATTCGATGCCAGAAAAAAGTGCACCTGCCAAAAACATCAATGTGTAAGGGAATACTCCCCCAAACATCCCCGTTTTCTGGCAGGGTCATGTTTATGCCAATTCCCTGCGGACAACTTCCGCAATCGAATCCACATATTTCTGTACCGTCGACTCATCGGGACCTTCCGCCATGACGCGGATCAGCGGTTCCGTACCGGACGGACGGACCAGTACGCGGCCGTCTTCGCCCAATCGGTCTTCCACCTCGCGAATCGCCTGACGAATCGGTTCATTCTCGTCCCATCCCTGCTTGCTTGCGACTCGCACATTCACCAGGACCTGCGGATAGGAACGCATGATCGAACGCAGTTCGGACAACGGTTTCTGTTCGGCAATCAGGACATTGGTCAATTGGATCGCCGTTAACAAACCGTCTCCCGTGGTATTGTATTTCAACATAATAATATGGCCGGACTGTTCGCCGCCCAAGGTATAGCCGCCTTCGCGCATCGCTTCCATCACATAGCGGTCGCCCACCGCCGTACGAACCAATCGGATGCCCATTTCCTGGACCGCTTTCACAAATCCCACATTGCTCATGACGGTTGCAACAACGGTTTGCTGCGGGAGTTCCCCGGCAGCCAGCAGCGACCGGCCGAGAATGGCCAGCGCGTAATCGCCGTCCACCAACTGTCCCTGCTCATCCACCGCAATCAGCCGATCCGCATCCCCGTCAAACGACAATCCGATGGCAGCCTGATGCTCCAACACCGCTTGCCGGATGACGTCCGGATAGGTGGAACCGCATTTGACGTTGATGTTCACCCCATTCGGCTCAGCGTTGATCGCAATCACATCCGCGCCCAACTGGCGAAACACATCCGGTGCAATCTTGGAAGCTGCCCCGTTTCCGCAATCCAGTACGACCTTCAACCCGTCAAACCGGTTGCCGATCGTTGTTTGCAAATAGCCTGTATAGAGCGACACCGCATCGGCGCGTTCTTCGATCCGCCCAATCCATTCGCCTGTCGGACGCGGCATCTGGTCTTCGCTTTCCAGCAAACCTTCGATCTCTGACTCGGCTTCGTCCGACAGTTTGAAACCGTCACCGCCGAAAAATTTGATCCCGTTATCCGCAACCGGGTTATGGGAAGCGGAAATCATGACCCCGGCGTCAGCCCCCAGCGCTCTTGTCAAATAGGCGACTCCCGGCGTAGATATGACGCCGACGCGAATCGCGTGCACCCCAACAGATAAAATCCCCGCGATCAAGGAAGCTTCCAGCATGTCTCCCGAGATGCGGGTGTCTTTGCCCACCACAATCTTTGCGTTTTGCTTGCCGCGAGTTAACACATATGCGCCGGCTCGACCCAAGCGGTAGGCTAGCTCCGCCGTCAATTCCGTGTTCGCGACGCCCCGTACGCCGTCTGTTCCAAAAAAACGTCCCACGCTGTCTAACTCCTTTGCCTGAATACTACGCTCATTTTCCCACAGAACACTGTTTCCTGCAATAACTAGGATTCACCAGCAGGTCTCGACATTTCACCCATTTTATGTAAGACGTGAAGGGATTTTATGTCGATCTGTCGAAACTTACATAATAACTTAAAGTAGGGGATGGTAGAAACCATGCCGGTACAATTTCGCTATTCCCGCCTCGCGACAATCACACAATTGATCAACTCGAATCTGGAGCTCAGGGCTGTTCTGGAACACGTTGTGACAGCCATTTCGGAAGAAATCATTCAATGCAATTCGGTTGGCATTTATTGGCCGCAGGCGGACGGGACATTTCGCGGGTATGTCGGGAAACCCAACCATATTAACGGTATTACCTT
>JAGVBM010000126.1 GCA_020059765.1 Bacillota bacterium | reverse complement strand
AAGTGCGTCTTTGCCGTCCCCCTCCGGGACCAGACGAAGATTCAGGGGCGGTGTATGGGTCGACACAGAAATGCCCGGTTCGATCCACTTTCCGAACGCCTCAATGCCACCCTTGGCACTTGCCCATCCATGGATGGTACCCGCCGCTTGTCCATCTGCGATGACAATCTGCAGTTGATCGGCTCCGGCATCCGCCCAACCTTCATAACCGATTGCATAGTCTTATTTCTATTGTCATAGTTATTTTATGCCAGAAGTCCGGCGGCCAAAAAAACCTTGATCATCAGCCTGCCGTATGATCAAGGTTCCGGATAGTGTATTTTATATAGAGAAAAGCGTCAGTCCGATATAGCAAGCGGAACCCCACATGACCAGTGCCGATAGTTTATTGATGATCAGGGTTAAACGTCCGCTTTTGTCAAGCTTCCCGGTTGTCCTTCCGGCCAGCGCTAACCCGGTAAACCATAACCATGACACTAGGATGCAGGAAATTCCAAAGACCAACAGATCAGTTCCCGAATACTGCAATGAACTGATCCCGATAACCCCAACCGTATCCAAAATCGCGTGGGGATTCAACAATGATACGGACGAAGCGAAAGCGATCTGTTTGAAAGTCGAAAATCCGGCCTTCTCGTGATCCTTAGTTGGCTTCGGTTCAGATCTCCATGACACCCATCCCATGTACAGCAGGAATACGAATCCGGTAACAAGCAAAATTGTCCGCAACCATGCGGAATTCACGACAACAATCGAAATCCCAAGGACGGCTAGGGTGATCAGCAGTGTATCTGACAGCGAGCAAGAAACCGTGAACTGCTGCAGCAACCATTACTTTCCTCTTTACACATTATCCATCGCACTGCGACAATCGTTGATGACGGCTTCCAAATTGGTTACGGCACTCTGCAATCGTTGTCTGGCCATCTCTTGATGTACGTGTTGTAACGCTGTTTGCAAATTCGAAGAAATCGCTTCACATTCTTGGATTGATTGGCGAATCGCATCTTTTGCACTCACTTCATCACCCCCTATTCGTTACAATGAATTAACCGTAATAATATTATGTTACCACCACCTACGTTTTCGAAAAAAAATGATTGTTCCCGAGATTATCGTGAGCAAAATCCCCCATAATATGAAGTACCCATACTTCCAATGGAGTTCTGGCATATTCTCAAAATTCATTCCATAGACGCCGACAAGAAATGTTATGGGAATGAAGATAACACTAACCAACGTCAAAGTTTTCATGATCGAATTCATATGATCCGCTTTTAAGGAAGTTTGCAGATCGATAATGCCGAACAACTGCTCCTGAAATGCATCGAAAGCATCTACTACCCTTGAAAAATCATCAATTAAATCCTGAAAGAAAAATCCGGCTTCTTCATCCACGTAAGGCAGATCCGATCGGATGACCTGTCGAATGATTTCCATCTCATCTTCCACATGTTTCCGAAACACATGGATTTGATTCCGCCATTGAAAAATGCGATGTCCTATCTCGTTTTCGAAAGGGTTGTCAAACACGTTTTGTTGTATTTTTAGGATTTCTTCTGCGATTCGATCAATGTAATACAAATTATTTTCGACCAATTCATCTAACACATGATACAAAATATGTCCTGTATGACGCATGTTGACCGGATTTTGTTGAAACGTCCGGGAGACCGATTTCCAAAACGACAGTGAATCTTCCGCAATACTTACTAAAAACTTTTTTCCAACGATTAAATTGATCTCAGACAGTCGGAAATTGGGAAGAAGCGCATAAAAGCAGAGGAAAATATGTTGTTGAAAGAAAAGAATCTTTGGTCTATTATCATGTTTTTCTAATACTTTATAGATGAGCGGATGCAATTCAACAAATTCCTTAATCTGCTGGGCAGACTCTTGAAATTGTTCTCGATCCTGATGAATCCAAACGATTTCATGATCTTTTGGAATCTGGAATCCTTCTGTGGATTGCAAAGTATTGGCTTCGATCGAATAAAGAAGCATATCCCATTCCCTTTTCGATATTTTTTTGCTTACATTTTTTCACAATTCCCAATAATTTATCCAAAAACAAAAACGCACTCTTTTTCGAGTGCGTTTCCTATGTAGTCAGGTGCGTTTTTACTTCAGGAGGTCTTTCAATCCACTGCCCGGTTTGAATGCTGGCACTTTGCTTGCCGGAATTTGAATTTCTGTGCCGGTTTGCGGATTACGGCCAACCCGAGCGGAACGTTCACGAGTTTCGAAGGTTCCAAAACCGATCAATTGTACTTTGTCTCCTTCTTTTAATGCTTCACCGATTGAGTCAAAAATTGCGTTAACCGCCTTTTCGGCATCTACTTTTTTGAGACCCGCTTTTTCGGCCACTTGAGAAATAAGATCCGATTTGTTCAAGAATCTTCATCCTTTCTAATGAAAGATATGGAATATATTCGGTGAAATCCTCAAAAGTCCTGCAACTATTTGAAAAAAATCGAATCAAACCGCAAAATTATCTGTTTCAGAAGAAGATTTATCAGTATTCAAAATTTGACCGACTAGTCGGTATATGTTACGATCTTGATTAGCAGATAGATTGAAAGAAGGGAATCTTATGACAAATTTGCCTTGGAGTAGACAATATCCGAGCGAAATTCCGTTGGAATTGGATTTTCCAGATCAACCCTTGACCTATTTTCTCGTACAATCTGCCGAACAATATCCGGATCAAGTTTCAATTTTATTCATGGGGAAAGCGCTTTCTTATAAAGAGCTGCTGCAGGAATCCTATCGTTTTGCCAACGTATTGTTGAATCTCGGAATTCAAAAAGGTGATCGTATCGGCATTATGCTGCCGAACACTCCGCAAAGTGTCATTGCCTATTATGGGACTATGTTTGCAGGAGCCGTGGTTGTCCAATTCAATCCCATGTATGTAGACCGTGAAATACATCATCAGGCAATCGACTCCGGAATTCGGCTGATGCTCACCTTGGATCTTATCTATCCAAAAGTGGCCAAAGCGTTGCAAGAAACATCAGTTGAGAAAATCATCGTTGCAAGTATCAAAGACTATCTCCCTTTTCCCAAAAACCTTCTGTATCCGATAAAAGTTCGCAAAGATGGACAGCATGTCAAAATTACTTATGATCAGTATACCTTGTCCTACACGAAACTGATGAAAAATGCGACATCCCATCCTGTTTCGGCGGCGATACATCCGTCTGAGGATTTGGCTTTGCTGCAGTATACTGGCGGAACAACAGGTTTGTCAAAAGGAGTTCAGCTCACCCATACAAACCTGGTAGCCAATACGGTTCAAGCGAGACATTGGATCTGGAAATGCAAGCCCGGTTCGGAAACAATGCTTTGCGCACTCCCCTTCTTTCATGTATACGGGATGACAGTGGGCATGAATCTGGCGATCATAATAGCCGCCAAGATGTTATTGCTGCCGCGTTTCCATGCGTCTGACGTATTACAGACAATTGATCGGGAAAAACCTACACTGTTTCCGGGTGCTCCAACCATGTACATCGCTTTGTTGAATCATCCGGATCTCGAAAAATATAATCTTTCCTCAATTGAGGCTTGCATCAGCGGTTCCGCTCCCTTGCCCCTGGAAGTGCAAGAACGGTTTGAAGCCGTCACTGGCGGCAGATTGGTGGAAGGATACGGTCTTACGGAGGCTTCACCTGTTACCCACTGCAATCCCATTTGGGGAAAACGAAAAAACGGCTCCATCGGTCTCCCCTGGCCAAATACGAGAGCGAAAATAGTGGATTCGGAAACCTGGGGAGAACTTCCACCCGGCAAACCGGGTGAATTGATTGTTAAAGGACCGCAGGTGATGAAAGGATATTGGAACCGACCGACCGAGACCGAAGAAACGCTTAGGGATGGTTGGCTGTTGACCGGGGACATTGGCATTATGGATGAAGAAGGGTATTTTTCGATTGTCGATCGCAAAAAAAATATGATCATTGCCGGTGGATTCAATATCTATCCGCGAGAAGTGGAAGAGGTGCTATTTGAACACCCTGCTGTGCTTGAAGCAGCCGTTATTGGGGTTCCCGACCCTTATCGCGGGGAGACGGTCAAAGCTTTTCTCGTTCTTAAAAATGGGGAAAACGTAACGGAAGAAGAACTGAATGCATATTGTCGTGATCGATTGGCCGCCTACAAAGTTCCGCGTTCGTACGAGTTTCGAACGGAATTGCCGAAAACCATGGTCGGAAAAGTCTTGAAGCGAGCACTGCAAGAAGAGGAGGAAAAGGCTATGGCCGAGAAAAAGCGAAATATCTCCCCTTCTGATGCTTCTTGACCGCCAATCCTTTTGCTCTGTTATGTGCAAACAGCCTGGAACAGCATCAGCCAGGCTGTTTGCACATAAGATAATCGACTACGATTCGGAACGACTGATGATTCGCAAACGATACGAATTCTTGGCAATCTCTCCCAGATCATCCAATAAGGAATAATTTCCCCATCCATTGAACAGAGCACCGACAAACGGAATAAACGAGAGCATTTTTTTGAATTCAATGCTTTCCTTGTACTCAGTATAAAATTCACGCCAGCTTACAAACTCCTCCAATGAAACGTTTGTTACTGGCAGTGACGGGTTTTCGTTCCAGTTTTTTATTTGCTGAAAAGTACGTTGTCGGGTCGTATCAGTCGAATAGGCAAGTAGAAAGACTCGTAAACAAAATACCCGTTCCGGCAACTCCCGCAGATCAAAACCAAAGTTTTGCGCCATTTCGGACAGAAACTTCAACTTTATGGCCAACAATGCCGGATAATCGACTGCTGCCAATACAATACCGCCGAAACCGGTACCGGCACCTTCCGCTGCAGCGATCTTTTTATACCGGGAAATCAGTCGATCCGCTGCAAAGTCCTGCTCAATCAGAGTCTTTGAAGAAGATTCCCGTAATTTCTCTTCGGAAAAAGCCAATAGATCAATTCCGGACAAAACGCTTTTAACCGTCACTTCCATCCCTTTGGCCAGCGATTGATGGATATGTTCCGGAATCAGGCGATCGATGCGTTGCTGCATTTGCCTCGACCACTTTTCAGCAAACCCCGCATCTTTCAGAAGTTTTTTCTCCCACTGCAGCAATTCGCGGCGAACTTTTTCTTCGTATGAACCCATTATATTTTTTTATCCTTGTAAATCTCGCGCATGACATGAGTAAGTTCTGGGATAATGATCCGTTCCATCGCCAATTTGACAGCGCCTGATGATCCAG
This sequence comes from Bacillota bacterium, assembly GCA_020059765.1. Lineage (GTDB taxonomy): Bacteria > Bacillota > Bacilli > Tumebacillales > Effusibacillaceae > Effusibacillus. The sequence continues at coordinate 12,447 of JAGVBM010000126.1, read as the reverse complement.
GAGTTGAAAACACGGCCGTCCCTTTGCAGACGCCGGCAATGGCGCGGCTTAAAATCGCTGCTGAACCGATATCCTCCGTATAACTTAAGTAACGGAATATTTCTCCGAAACCGGGCATCTTTTTATCCAGCATGGAATCGACCGCTTCATAGGTGGTATCACGGTCAGTTATCCCCGTTCCGCCGTTTAGCAATATAGCTTCCACTATCGGGGAAGATGCTCCTACTGCAATCAGCTTGCGAATCGACTCGTAATCATCTTTAACAATTCTGTAATCGGTTACTTGATAACCGTTGCTTGTAAGCAGTTGAATCATCAATTGCCCGCTTTTGTCCGTTTCTTCCGTTCGGGTATCACTGACAGTAATGACCATGCAGGATACGGTTTGCGGAGCTTCCTTGCGATGTTCTTCGACTGACATAATAACACCTGACCTTTACTAATTGGGTTATATGCTTTCGCTGTTTCACTGCTTTTGAAAGGATAGGGCTGTATCAATGGATCCGGTTTCCGGATTGTAAACTCCAATATCCACTTTCCCGTTGCCATCCCAATCGCCGGCATACATCAGTCCATCCTTAACTCGACCCCACGGACCAAAGGATGCGGGAATTTTATCAAACTTGGCACCGGTTGAACGTAAGATTTGCCAATAACCTTCCTTCTGACTATAAAATACCATATCCGCTTTCCCGTCACCATTGGTATCGGCCGCTCGCACTTGTTCGCCAAACGGTTTGACATACCAGGGAACCGCTTTTTCAAAAGGATTCCCTTCCCCTCCCCCTGCTTTTCCCGTACCTTTTAACACCCATACAGTTTTCGAAGCTGGATCAAACAGAATCAAATCGTTAATCGAATCCCCGTCCGCATCAACTAAAAAAAATTTTGCTTCTTTTCCGTCTTTAAGAACAGGCAATTCAAACTGCCCGCTCATCTGGAACGCATCTTGCTGCAGATGAAAGAGAAACCCAGCTGCCCGTTTGAAATCGAGTGCCAATAGAGTGTTGGCCGGAATTACTCCAGAAGAAAAGCTTATCCATTGAATATCCTGTAATAAATCAGGGTTTCCCGTTGATTGAAACTCAGCAGGTACAGATAGGAGTTTCGGTTCGAAGTGAAAATGATCTCCTTCATTGGCAAACAACAAAAGTTGATGTTTAGTAATCAGCAAGAGGTCTGACCTTTTGGTTTTCTCATTCATAATAAGCAAAGGAACTCCTGCTTGGCGCAAACTATCATGTTGAAGCCATACAGCCGCAGACGCGGATCGGGTGTTTCGAGGCCATCCCCCTTGGGAAAAAATCACGTCCACCTCTCCCAGTTTGGAATCTACAGTCACGAAGTCATCTCGCCCGTCTTGATTTAAATCTCTTACGAAGAGTTGATATTGTTTCAGATGTTTGGCCCCATGTATCCGACTCCCTGGGGAAAAAGGAACGATATCATGAATCGTTCCAAATACAAAATCAGTTTGTTGAATACCGGTTATTAATTGTTGCAAAAGGGAGGATTCGCCTCTTTTATACTGGTAGACAGGAATTTCATCACGCAAAACCGGCTGACCGTTTAATAAGACCGGTTCCAAGTGAGAAAATTCGATAAATGGATGAAAATACATGCTTGCCAATCCATGATACTCTTGTAATTGATTGAGAATTTCTTGCACGCGTCCTTCATTGAAGACGTACCGTAAGGGCGCGGGTATATACACGGCTCCCAAGGTTTTTTCTTTCCAGCCGTTTTCGCCTTCCAGGTAAACCGTACTGCGCAGTGACCGAAGTTGATACCAATAAGGTTCATAGATCAGTCCCATGTAGGATCGGAACACTTCTTGCTGTCTTCTTGCCGAATGATAATGGGGAGATTCCCAGAATGCAGGATTTAGACCATTTTGTTCAAATGCTTTCAGACTCTTTTCGATTCGTTCAGCAGCGTACTCTTCACTGGCAGACACCTGTTCCCCTTTTATGTCGAACTCGGAAGCGAAACCTGAATTTTGTTGATTGTCGGTGCGGGGAACGTCTCCCCATTGATGCGAATATCCGTGCATCCCCAAGATGGCTCCGTGATCCTGGGCATCTCTCAAAACAGTAACGAAAGATTCAGTTAGCGGGGTAGGTGTATCGATCCCCTGTTCGATCCACCCTGTTTGTTCATCATAATGTTTCCAGCGAGAGACGACCGCAATGTGAAATGGTACTCTCTGCTGTGTCAAATAGTCAATTACTGCGCGAAGTTTTCCTATCCCTTCGGGTGTCCCGTAAAATCCTCCCGGACCTACGTCTTCCAAACGGAGCAAAATGTACTTACCATTGACGGTAGAGGGTTGAAAATAACCGTACCCTTCTCGCGACAGAATCGAACTGACCAACAGCAAGACCAAAACCAGGGAAAGATCTCGCAAACGGAATCTCAGTTGTCTCATGATGACCCCCATATAAAGAAAAGCTTTGTCTGATCTGTATCTACTTATGTTACATTCATTATACAGACAATCCATCCTGCGAAACATAATAAAAATGGAGGTTGAGAAATGTCCTTGCTTTTGTCAATTCTCTTCTTTGCTGCTGGAGTCCTGTTTACTTTATATCCGATTCTTCCGGGAGCGTTGTTTATAATTGGAGGAATGCTTGTCTACGGTTTGCTTGAAGGTTGGAGTGAGTTCCCTGTCTGGTTTTGGTACGCGCAAGGATTTCTTGTGCTCTTAAATTTTTCAACGGATTGGGCCGCCAGTCTATTTGGAATTAAGCAAGTCGGCGGATCCAAACAGGCCATATGGGGGTCTGCGATAGGTATATTAGTAGCGCCTTTTGTTATTGGTCCGGTCGGTATCCTTATCGGACCTTTTGTCGGCGCTGTTATAGGGGAATTGATGCACGTGCGGGAGGCTGGACATGTGACGCGTGTTGGAATTGCGTCATTGATAGGTTTTTTGCTGGGCTCAATGATCAAATTTGTTCTGGTGTTGACTCAAATTCTGCTTTTCGTGCTGCGAATTTGGTGAGAATGGATAAGACGTACAGCGACAAAGAAGTTTGAGGAGGCGGATGATCTCCATCGCCCCCGTTTTGCCACAGTCAGTTCTGTGAAATATTCTGTTTAAAACGCGGGAAGACGCAATCCAGTCCCGACCACCAGGTTCGATGATTGTAAATTGTTCGTTTTCTTGATATGGTAGATCGCTTCCCCAATCTTTTCCCCTCTGTAATGTTCGGCGGCAATCGACCATAAAGTGTCACCGGGTTGAATGATGACAATCTGTTCTTCATAACTGCCAAGGGCTTCATTGCTCAGGATAAAACTCGCTGCAAACAACGAAACAACGATGAATGCAAGAATGAACCAGATCCCCTTGGTTTTCACTTTACTCATGTTCTTTTTCCGAGCTTTGAAAGTCTGTGCGTTTAAAATCGAATGTTCATATACATACATGGATTCATACCTCCCGCGAACGTCCGTTCTGTTTATGCTATCATTTTATTCGGAACATTTGTTCGTGTCAAGAAAAAAATCGAACTAATGTTTGTATTTTTTTCCACTGCATGATATAATCCTTTATAAGCAATCTATGAAAACGGTTCTATCAATAGAACAGTTAGGAGAGAGATTTTGCGTATGAAATTATCCAAGCGCCAACATCAAATCCTTGAGTTTATCAAAAACGAAGTCCGCGCAAAAGGGTATCCCCCTTCTGTTCGTGAAATTGGCGAGGCTGTCGGGTTGGCTTCCAGTTCAACCGTGCATGGACATCTCGCACGTTTGGAACAGAAAGGACTGATTCGTCGTGATCCGGTAAAACCAAGGGCGATTGAAATCTTGGATATGGACGACAATCTCCCCGTACAAACAAATCTTTCCACGGTAATGGCGCCAATTATCGGTAAAGTAACGGCCGGGATGCCGATTACCGCAGTTGAAAATGTTGAAGATTACTTTCCGTTACCGGCTAATATTGCGGGAAGTGAAGACGTTTTTTTGTTAACCGTTGAAGGCGACTCAATGATTGAGGCCGGCATTCATGACGGAGATTTGGTTATTGTGCGAAAACAGCAAACAGCCCGTAATGGTGAGATTGTTGTTGCGATGACGGAGGATGATGAAGCAACGGTTAAACGATTTTACAAGGAAGCGGATCACATTCGTCTGCAACCTGAGAATTCATCCATGGAGCCGCTTCGTTACAAAAATGTATCGATTTTGGGTAAAGTTGTGGGTGTATTTCGTTATATCGGATAATCCACCACTGTCATGTATGTGCCCTAAAAAATGAAAGGATGCCCCAAAACGTGGGACATCCTTTTTCTTCGTGTATTTTTTCAGATTAATACAAGGTAAGATATTGCTCCCGCTCCCATTCATGAACCGATGTGCGGAACATATCCCATTCGATCAACTTGGCTTCCACAAAATGAGTCAAAGCATGTCCGCCAAGGGCAGATGAAACGACACTGTCCGCCAACAGTTCATCAATCGCTTCTTTCAGGGAAGATGGAAGAGACGGAATACCCGCTCTTTCTCGTTCTGCGTCGTTCATCACATAGATGTTCCGGTTGACAGCTTCTTGCACTTGAAGATTTTTCTTAATTCCGTCCAGACCGGCTTTCAACATCACGGCAAGCGCCAAATACGGATTGGACGAAGGATCCGGATTCCGAACTTCGATCCGGGTGGATAAACCGCGGGAAGCCGGAATTCGAATCAACGGTGAACGATTCTTGGCCGACCAAGCCACGTAACAAGGTGCTTCGTAACCAGGCACCAACCGCTTATAGGAGTTGACCGTCGGATTGGTAATTGCCGCAAAACCGCGCGCATGAGTGAGAACTCCCGCCATGAATTGACGCGCCGTCGACGACAAACCCAATTCGTCTTTCTCGTCATAGAATGCATTCTCGTTTTCTTTGAACAACGACATGTGGCAATGCATACCCGAACCGTTGATTCCTTGAATCGGTTTCGGCATAAACGTCGCATGTAAGCCATATTTGCGGGCAACTGTTTTTACCACCAACTTGAACGTCATAATGTTGTCGGCAGCGGTGACTGCATCTGCATATTTAAAATCGATCTCGTGCTGGCCGATCGCCACTTCATGGTGCGAGGCTTCGATTTCAAATCCCATGGATTCGAGCGTCAATACGATTTCCCGACGGCAGTTTTCGCCCAAATCTACAGGCGCCAAATCGAAATAGCCGCCTTTGTCATTAACTTCCATGGACGGATTTCCTTTTTCATCAAGCTGGAACAGGAAAAACTCCGGTTCAGGACCGACATTCATCGTCGAGAAACCCATTTCTTTTGCTTCGGCGAGAACCTTTTTCAGGATTCCCCGGGGATCGCCGGCAAAGGGAGTTCCATCGGGCATGTAAATATCGCAAATCAAACGGGCGACTTTTCCATGTTCGGTTTCCCAAGGAAAAATCAGCCATGTGTCAAGATCCGGGTATAAATACATGTCGGATTCTTCGATACGAACAAAACCTTCGATCGAAGAACCGTCAAACATCATCTTGTTGTTCAAAACTTTATCCAATTGGGAAACTGGGACTTCAACGTTCTTGATAATTCCCAACAAATCGGTAAATTGCAGCCGAATATAGCGGACGTTCCCTTCTTTTGCAAGGTGAATAATGTCTTCTTTCGTGTAATGACGATTCATTCATGCTCCTCCTTTTTTTATGAGATCAGCTAAAATCGCTGATTCCAAACGGGTATAGATCAAAAGAAAAAAAAAAGAAATCCTAATGAAAGAAGCGGGACAATTCGCCCTGTATCAAGGAACCCTGAGTTCCAGGACGGCCGCGCAATACGAGTTCTTGTTTCAACAGTTCGTGCAGTTCCTCATCCGACATTTCTTTCGTCTTCGCAACAGCTTCGTCCGGTTGATCGATTGACGGTAATTCGGAAGGTACGGTTTGAGTACCGATCATTTTTTTCACTCCGGCGATATTAATACCCTGATCAATCAATTTCTTGATTTCCAAAAGCCTTTCGACATCATTGAAGGAAAATAAACGCTGGTTTCCTTCCGTTCTGGCGGGTTGAATTAAGTGATGCTGTTCATAGTATCTAATTTGCCGTGCGGTTAATTCTGTCAACTTTTGGACAATCCCAATTGGGAAAAGGGCAAGGTTACGGCGCAATTCGTCGTTCATCATATCCCCTTCCTTTTGGCAGAGATTTTTCCTTATTATAATTCGCAAAGTATAAAGTTGTCAATTCATGTAATTCTTTATAACATCTGCATTTCTCCCTTTATAAATGAACACTCCCTGACATAATCTGTCAGAGAGTGTTCTTGGTCGAGGGGAATTTATAAACTTTATCCTAACTCTTAGTTGTATTGTTTCAGTTCCCAGGGATGCACTTCAAGACGGTATTCATCCCACTCAGCTTTCTTTAAAGACATATAAGCTTCAAATAGGTGGTTTCCTAATGCATCTTTCAAAACTTCGTCTTTCGCCAAGCAGTTCAATGCTTCGTTCAAATCGGCAGGCAGCGCTTCAATGCCATATTCTTCTCGAGTAGTTTCAGACATATGATAGATGTTTTCGTTAACTTCCGGAACAAGCTCGAGTTTTTTCTCAACGCCATCCAATCCTGAAACCAGCATAAGCGCAAGTGCCAAGTAAGGATTCGACATTGGATCGGGACAACGCACTTCAATGCGGGTTGCCGCTTTGCGGGCAGCAGGAATCCGAATCAGCGCGGAGCGATTTGAGCAGGACCAAGCAATGTAGCTAGGCGCTTCGTAACCTGGGACGAGACGCTTGTAAGAGTTTACTGTCGGGTTGGTTACAGCGGCAAACGCTTTGGCATGGGTCAGAATGCCAGCGATATAATGACGAGCATCTGTGGAAAGACCAATTTCGTCATTCTCATCGTAGAAAGCGTTGCCGGAACCGGTAAACAACGACTGGTGAACGTGCATTCCGGAACCGTTGATCCGCGCAATCGGCTTTGGCATAAACGAAGCATAGAATCCGTGTTTGCCGGCAATTTCTTTGACAGCCCATTTGAAAGTGACAATTCGATCGGCTGTTTGCAGTGCATCAGCGTATTTGAAGTCAACTTCATGCTGGCCAACAGCCACTTCGTGATGTAGCGCTTCCACTTCGATACCGAGAGCCTGCAAGGTGCGGCTGATATCCTGACGGACTTTTTGTCCTTTGTCGCGTGCACCCGCATCGAAATACCCAATGCCGTCATGCGGGGTAAATACAGGTTCGCCTTTTTCATCCAACGGGAACAAGAAAAATTCCGGTTCCGGACCGACATTCAGACCGCTGAATCCATGAGATTCTGCTTTTTCCAGCGCGCTTTTTAATGCAGAACGCGGATCGCCTGTAAACGGCTTCTGATCCCCCGTGTATACGTCGCAGATCAAACGAGCTTCTTTCCCTTCGCTCCAAGGCAGTACGGCGAAAGTAGACAAATCAGGTTTCAAATACATGTCAGAGTTTTCGATTGACGCAAATCCCATGATCGATGAGCCGTCAAACATGATATCTCCATCCAACGCCTTATCAAGTTGGGTAATCGGAAGTTCGAGATGTTTCAAATTCCCCAATACGTCAACAAATTGAAGAATAATAAACTCGACTCCATTTTCTTTTACCAGCTTCTGAATCTCGACTCGATTCATGATCGATTCCTCCCCCGCAGCACATAAGTAATAAATATATCGTTGATTGTATTATATGGAGAGGAAGTAAAGTTGTCAACGTATGTAAAGAAAGTTAACGCAATAATTCTATAGCAATTTTTCCGTCCGAAGTTGCTTCAACACCGACAACACGCCCAACTGAACATGTTCGTAAGTCAATCCGCCTTGCAAATAGCCGATATAAGGTTCCCGAATCGGTCCGTCTGCCGATAATTCAATTGAAGATCCTTGAATAAATGATCCTGCGGCCATAATTACGGGATCTTCATACCCCGGCATGTCCCACGGTTCCGGTTTTACATGCGAATCGACGGGTGCAGCGCCTTGTATTGCCTGGCAAAATGCGATCAATCCTTCTGCCGAACCGAAGCGAACGGCTTGAATAATATCCGTTCGCTCTGCGTTCCAGCGGGGTGACGTTTCCATTCCCAATCGCTCAAACATTGCGGATGCAAACACCGCACCTTTCAGCGCTTCGCCCACGATGTGTGGAGCAAGGAACAAACCCTGCAAAATATTCCGGTTCATGCCGAGCATTGCCCCTTGTTCCCTGCCGATTCCGGGTGCGGTCAGCCGACAAGCCGCCCGGTGGATCAAGTCCTTTTTGCCGACAAGATAGCCGCCGGAATGAGCCAAGCCGCCGCCCGGATTCTTGATCAAGGATCCTACCACCAGATCGGCTCCGACATCTGTCGGTTCTTTGGTCTCGGCAAATTCACCGTAGCAGTTGTCCACCATGACCACGACATCCTTGTTAAGATCTTTCACAAAGCGAATCATTTCACCGATCTCATCGACGGAGAAAGAAGGCCGCCAGGAATATCCGGAGGACCGTTGAATACCGATCATCTTGGTGCGCGAGGTTATTTTTTGTCTGATCGAATTCCAATCGATTCCGCTTTCGGTTAACGGAATAGAATCAAAATCAATCCCGAAATCCCTGAGGGAACCGTCTCCTTCTTTGCCCCGCAGACCGATCACTTCTTCCAGCGTGTCATAGGGTGCGCCTGTGATATACAAAAGCTGATCGCCTGGCCGCAATACCCCATACAGCGCCAAAGCCAATGCGTGTGTTCCCGAAGTGATGTGCGGACGCACCAATGCAGATTCGCTGTGGAATGTTTTGGCATAAACCTCTTCAATGATTTCCCGTCCGCGATCGTTATATCCGTAGCCGGTGGAGGAAGCAAAGTGGAAATCACTCACTTGTGCCTCTTGGAAGGCGGCCAATACTTTGGCTTGATTAAAGAGAACCACCGATTCAATCTGTTTGACGGCAGAATTAATTTGTTGTTTGACCTCGACGGCGAGCTGAAAAAATTCATTGTTGTTCGATAGGTATTCAATCACGTGCAGGATCCCCTTCTGATTCCGTTTCCGTTGCATCAATCCTATATTTTGTCACCCATCCCTGCAATTCCGACGGTATATCCAAATCAAGCAGAACACCCGTTTCCAAATACCCCTGCTTGTGAACCTTGCATTCCTGATGAATACGGGACAACAATTGTCCTGACTCGTAGGGTACGAGGATTTGCAGACGAATGGAGGAACGGTTCAACCACTCTGTTGCCCACTTGGCCAATTCGTCAATTCCGGCTCCCGTCCTTGCGGAGATGCGGAAAGTCGCGGTTGCACGAGAATCGTCGGTCAACCAATGATCTTGCAGACGATCCATTTTGTTATAGAGAGTGACAATTGTTTTCTCGAGGGCACCCAATTCCGCAAGGACGTCATATACGGTATCCATTTGCACAGAATATGTCGGATGGCTGGCGTCTACCACGTGAATAATCAGATCCGCTTCCAAGGTTTCCTCCAATGTTGCGCGAAAAGCATCGATCAATTGATGGGGCAGTTGCTGAATAAAGCCTACTGTATCCGTCACAATTACATTGGAACCATCCGGCAGAACGATCTGTCGTGCTGTTGGATCCAAAGTGTCGAACAAGCGATTTCGTCCTTCGTTGACAGTTTGTCCGCCAATTCCGTACTTTTCGATTATCCTGTGTAAAAGCGTGCTTTTTCCCGCATTGGTATAACCTACCAAAGCTAAGACCGGAATATTTCGCTTTCTCCGTTGTCTTCTTTGAATATCTCGATGTTTCCGGACATCCTGCAGCTGTTTTTTCATATCGGAAATTCGGTCCCGAATCCTGCGGCGATCGACTTCCAGCTTGGTTTCTCCTGGTCCTCGCGTCCCGATTCCTCCGCCCAAACGGGACAATTCAGTGCCCCGTCCCGCCAAGCGCGGCAGCAAATAGGTAAGCTGCGCCAGTTCGACTTGCAGTTTGCCTTCTTTCGATTGTGCCCGTTCAGCAAAAATGTCCAGTATCACCTGCGTTCGATCAATTACTTTACATGCAAGGGAACGCTCGAGATTCCGAACTTGTGCAGGCGATAATCCGCTGTCAAACACTACAAGATCTGCCGAGAGTTCATCTGCGGCAGCTTTTACCTCTTGCAGTTTTCCCTTCCCGATATAGGTTGCCGGATCTGGTGCTTCTCTGGACTGGATGACACTTGCCACCACTTCCGCTCCTGCCGTTTCCACCAATCCGGCCAATTCTGCAAAGGCCATTTGCCAAGCCGTTTCCGTTTGACGGGCAAGCTGCACTCCCACGATAATTGCTTTTTCAGAGAACGGCTCGTTCAATTCATGCATCTTTCCACCCCCGTTTCTCGACCATTGTAGCACATACCCAAATAAAAAGAGCACTCGTCATGAATGCTCCTGTCGATATGCAAATAACCGGATGCTCAACCTCCGCTCAACGGAATCATCAAAACCACCTGATCTCCCGCTGCCAACCGATCCTCAGCTTTTGCAATCCGATTGTTCAGCCCGACCAATACATGTTGGTCCCATTCAATAAGCAATTGCTGCAGAAATTCGGACACCGTTGTGCCGCTTTTCACATCGTAAGTCCCGTTCACATGTTGCAACCAGGGAATAAACGATTGAACCTCAATGTTCATCGATATCCTTCCACTCCGATGGCCAACAGCTCTTTTTCATCCACGTCAAAGGTAGTGCCGCTGGCCGGATTGACTTCCGTATAAAAATGTTCCGGCAGCCGATCGTCCGCCTGTGTAAAACCGGCAGCCCGGTTGAATGCGTGCTCAAGACGCAATGTCTCATGTGCCATCTGAAATAATTCTTCTTCATTAACTTTCACACCGGAATAGGCCGAAACAATTTCCGCCATCCCGCTCCATCGGCCTGCTATTGCGGAAGCACTGAAGAAACATAACCCCAGACTGTCAAACAGGATGGCCGCTTCCTGGGCATTTTTCGAGATTTCCACTTGCCCGTCAGGTTTTTGATGATCCACTTGTGCACGGATTGTTTGCCCGGCTGTATGGTCAGCTCCCATCGGGGATGTGGCGAATGTCACGCCAAGTCCCTTGATGGCCCGCGGATCATAGGCAGGCATACTTTGGCCTTTTACGGTTGGAACGCGGTACACCCCATAGACTTGCCCTGCGAGTGCGGCGCCTGAACCGACAATGCGTCCTAGGGGAGTGCCAAGATGAACCTCTTCCAAAAGCTGCTTGGCCCCTTTGAAATCTCCGAAAGGAAGTACATTCGCTTCCATCAAGACCCCAATTGTGGCGCCAGCTTCAATTGTATCGAGCCCGTACTCATTGCAGAGACGATTGAGTTCCGCCACTTCGTCCAAATCGCTTATCCCGAGATTTGACCCCAGCAATCCGATGTTTTCATATTCAATGGGCGTCGTGATTGTCGTACCCGTTTCATCGGGATAGATATTCGAACAACGGATGATGCAGCCCGGCATACAAGCATGTGTCGGAGTGCCGGAGCCGCCGCGTTCCAGAATCGTTTCCCGCAATCTTTCCCCGCTGATTGATTCATGGTGTTCAAAGCTTCCTGTCCGGAAGTTGTATGTGGGCAGCGCACCGAGGCGGTTGGCTGTTTTCACGAGAGCGGCCGTCCCGTATTCGGGGAAGACTTTTGCGGTTTGCGGCGTTTCCTGCAACCATTCCACATACTGTTTCAAAGCGGCACGGAACTGTTCCGGTTGTTGGGGACGATTGCGATCAACCCCCGCATCATCCAGCACGATCGCTTTGATTCCTTTCGATCCGGCCACCGCTCCCATCCCGCCGCGGCCGCAATAACGGGTCGGCGAACCGTCTTTGTCTTTGATTGCAATCCCCGCCAAATTCATTTTCATTTCGCCGGTTGTACCGATGATGTATAAGCCTATATGCGAACCGTATTTTTCATCCAGCATCTTGGCAGCTGTACTGATCGGTTTGCCGTTGATCCAGTCCGCACTCTCAAATTTGACGCCGTCTTTCGAAATATGAACAATCTGCTGATCGTCTCTTACGCCTTCAAATATAATGGCACGATAACCGAGTTTTCCTTGTTTTAATCCGGACGTTCCGCCGGCGTTGCTTTCCTTGATTCCGCCAGTCAGGGGACTTTTTCCGCCGACGGATACACGCTCGGCACTCGATGCCAAGGAACCCGTCAAGACACCGTTGGCGAACACCAGTTTATTGAAAGGGCCTAATGGATGTGCGGTTCCCTTTACTTCATCGTAAACAATCCTTGATGTCAAGGCTCGTCCGCCAAGTGCTGCATATTCGGGTTTTACATCTTCTTCTTGCCAGGTCAAATCGTTCATCCGAATCCGCAAAATCTTCAAAATTGTTCCCCCTCTCGCAATTTGCAAACCAATAGGATATCCTTATCATAAATTGATTGTAAAACAAAAACTCGGAATCTGAAAGGATTCCAAGTT
>JAGVBM010000027.1 GCA_020059765.1 Bacillota bacterium | reverse complement strand
TTTTGGACGGGAATTTGTATGTGGGAGAACGGTTTTCGGCGCATGTGACTTTCGTGACGATGAATGAAATTGTCCGAAAAATGGGGCATGCCAAAGGGAATTCCTCGGAAGAATTGCATCGCTTTTGGGAAAATACGTTGCTTTACGCCTATCGGGAAAAAGACTTTTTTCTTGGCAGATTGCCGGTACCGAATCTGCGGACCCGCATCAAAGGGAAACAGGTGCTCGTGGTGGTCAGGGGAAGCACGTACAGGGAAGATTTGCAGGCCGTCGCTCATTACATAAAAGAACAACAGCCCGTACTGATAGGTGTGGACGGGGGTGCCGATGCGCTGCTGCAGCTTGGTGCAAAGCCGCATCTGATTGTCGGAGACATGGATTCTGTCAGTGACAAGGCACTTCATTGCGGTGCGGAGTTGGTTGTCCACGCCTACTCGGACGGAAGGGCGCCCGGTCTGGAACGAATTGCGGGATTGGGGCTGGAACCTCATCTCTATCCTGCGCCGGGAACCAGCGAAGACATTGCCATGCTGATCGCGGATGAATTGGGAGCCGAATTGATTGTTGCAGTGGGTACGCACACCCATATGATCGACTTCCTGGAGAAAGGCCGAAAAGGAATGGCCAGCACACTGCTGACACGGTTGCGGGTGGGGCCGAAGCTTGTGGATGCAAAGGGAGTCAGCCTCTTATACCAAACCCGATTTTCGTGGACTGCGTTGGCGGTGGTGCTGGTTTCGGCGTTGCTGCCTGTAGCGATACTGGCCGCCGTCAATCCGGTGGTACGCAATATTCTGCGGGTTTTTTACTGGAAAATTAAACTTTTTTTTTCATAGCAGGGGGTGAGACGTTGTACGGGTTCCGCTATCACCTTGTCACTGTGATCGCAGTTTTCATGGCGTTGGCGATCGGGATCTTGCTAGGCGGTTCAATTGGTCAAGATATGTTCGCCAACGAGCAAATTGAGCTGGTCAGCCGATTGGAAGAAAAATATTCGGCTTCCCGGGCGGAGAATTCGAAATGGAGTCAGAAGGCAAACGATTTGGAGAAGCAAACGGAGCAGTTTGACCAATTGATTCGGCAAATGGGAGATGCATTGGTACCGGGGAAATTAACAGGCAAATCGGTGGTGCTGCTGCCGCTGGAGCAGCAAAACCTGCGTGAGCTGTCCATGTTTTTGCAACGGGCAGGTGCCGAGGTTCCGACGATTGTTTCCTTGAAAGATCCCGAACTGCTGTTGACAAACTCCATACTGCCCACATTGGCGAAAATGTTGGCGGTACCCGAGGATTCAGCGGATTTGCAGCGATTGACACAGGCAAATGTGGAACTGCAGGGAACCGTCCGTTCCCGTCCGGACGCCGTTATCCTGTTGGGACACGTTGGACGAACTTCGTTTCCAAGGGCGCAGCAGTTTGAATTGAGTCTGATCAAAGAACTGCATAAACGAAACTTGCGGGTCATTGGGGCAGAACGAAGTGATGCTGAGTTTTCCGCCATTCCGATGTACCGAATGGCGAAGGTGCCGACGGTGGACAATATTGACCAGTCGGCCGGCTTGCTCGCGATTGTCGGCTTGATTCATGGATCAGACGGACATTTCGGAATTAAGCAAACGGCAGAAACGCTGCTGCCATCCATGGGCGGAATTTCTGCCGGAGGCGCTGTAGAGGTGAAATCACAATGAAAGTGGGGGTGGTCATCCCGGCATATAATGAAGCGGACCGCATCCGTCAAACCATTCGCGCTGTCAGGACGCTTCCGGAAATTGTTGAAATTGTGGTGGTGGACGACGGGTCTGATGATGAGACCGCTTCCCTGGCATTGCGGGAAGGAGTTCGTGTGGTATGGCATCAACACAATTACGGAAAGGGACAGGCGCTCAAATCCGGAATCCAATCCATACAAAGCGACATTCTTCTATTTGTCGATGCGGATATGGGGGAACAAGCAAGCGAATTGAGCAGCTTGCTCAAGCCGATTCTCGCCGGTCAAACGGATCTGGCAATTGCAGTATTTCCGCCCGCAAAAGGGAAGCAAGGTTTCGGACTGGTGAAAGGTTTGGCCCGTTGGGGAATTCATCGACTGACGGGATTCACTCCCCTTGCCCCCCTATCTGGGCAGAGAGCCGTAACGAAAGAGGCGATCCGACATATATCGTTGGCAGACGGGTACGGTGTTGAAGTCGGCATGACAGTCGATGTCTTGCTGGCCGGTTATCGTGTGGCAGAGATTCCGGTTGCCATGCAAAACAGGGAATATGGCCGCACGCTTCGCGGCTTTTTGCATCGTGGACGGCAATTTCTCCATATTGCCCGCGTTCTGTTGGAACGGTGGACGGGACGGAAACATCCGGCAGGGGAGCTGCAGGATGGAATGGAGATGAAAGAATGATGCACAGCACATCGCATGGGTGGATTGGATGGATGGCAGCCCTTGCAGCAGGATGGGTCGGCGCCAGGGCGGCGAAATCATGGAATGTTCTGATCCGCCGTTTATTGCAACAGGCAGGGTGGGTTCGGAACAATTACCAAGGACGGCCGATTCCTGCTGCAGCAGGTACCGCATTGGTCGCAGCCTTTTCGGCAACCGTCATGCTGCTGATCCTGCTGCGAGAATTCCTTCAACTGGAAATTCTGCGGGGAATGGCTGACGTGCTGCCGTCTGAACGGCAACTGGTGTTGGCCCTTGTATTGACTCTGGGCATGGGCATGCTGGGACTGATCGATGATCTGTTAGGGTCTCGGGATGCTGGCGGCCTCCGGGGACATTGGCAAAAATGGCTGCGGGAAGGGGAAATAACGACAGGTTTGATCAAAGCAATGGGAGGCGGATGTTTGGCACTGACCGTTGCGCTTCTTGACGAGTCGTTTGCGCAGCGGGGGGCAAACGGGTGGGCTGTACTGTCGATTGCCGTTGACGGTTTGGTGATTGCCTTGATGGCCAATTGGATCAATCTGCTGGACGTTCGTCCCGGCAGGGCATTAAAAGGAATGTTGTTGAAAAGCGGCTTGCTTCTGGTGATCGCTCCCTCCACTGAGGTTCCTCTGCTGCTGGCTTTGATGGGTGTCATCCTCGGATATTTTCGCATCGATTTACAAGGAAAAGCGATGATGGGAGATGTGGGGGCAAATTTTTTGGGTGCCGTTTTGGGATATCTGCTGATCGTAATACTGGATGTCAAAGAGACGATGCTGGTGCTGACGATTTTGTTGATGCTGCATGCCTACACGGAAAGACACTCGCTGTCGAAGTTGATTGAGCAAAGCCGGTTTTTGGGATGGCTGGACGAGTGGGGAAGGGAAAAGGCGCGTTAAGCAGCGCGCCTGATTGGGATTCCTATTGGAGTGGGTCCTTCTTTTTCATCCAAGCCGGTTTTCCGACTTTGCCCCGTTTCTTTTCGCGATGATAGACGAATCCGCCCAAAAAGGAAAAACCCCCAAGACTGAGAACCAATCCGATCAACACGCGCCACCAAATGACCGCTGAAGGATCGGTCACCTGCTCCGTAACTGCGACGCGAATCATATTCAGTCCGTAACCGGATATGAGAAAAATCCCTACCAGGAGGCCCCACGAAACCAATCGCATCATGAGAATCATTCCTTCCATTCTGACGAGTCCACTATACATGATTCGATATGCAAGCACAAGCCGGAATACTTTCGGGGTCTTCGTAATCAGTCTTACATTCTCTCCTGAAAATGTGTAGAATGGGAATGAATATTCTTTCATGAAATAATGTTCATGGTTATGGGGGAAGAGAATGAAACGGGTGCTTGTGATTGGCGCTGGCAGGGGAGGAACTTCGATCCTGCGGATGTTGTTGGACCGGGAAACGATCAAGGTAACCGCAGTGGTCGATGTGGACGATCAGGCCCCGGGCATTGTGTTGGCCAGAGGGTTAGGGATTCCCACAGGACGATCTTTTGAATCGTTTTTGACGGACGACGTGGATTTGATCATTGAAGCGACCGGGTCGGAAGAGGCGTACCAGCAAATCCTGGAGCGAAAACCGGCAAATGTTTCTCTGATCCCGGGGGCTATTGCCCAATTACTGATGGTGCTGATTGCCGAGAAAGAAGGATTAATTGAACGATTGACCCAACAGCGGCAAGAGTTGGACGTCATTTTGAACTCGACTCATGATGCGATGATTGCGGTTGATAAGGACTGCAGGGTCAAGCTGTTTAACGCGGCGGCAGAACGGATTACCGGAGTCCGGTCTGATACCGCACTTGGACACTTCGCCAAGGACGTGATTCCCAATACACGCTTGCACGTGGTTTTGCAATCGAGCGAACCGGAATTAAACCAGCTGCAATGGTTGGGAAACACAAGAATTATCACAAATCGCGTACCGATCTTTGACGACTATGGGACGGTCGTGGGAGCTGCGGCCGTTTTTCGGGATGTCACGGAAGTTCAGGCGTTGGCAGAAGAAGTAACGAATTTGAAAGAAATTCAATCCCTGTTGGAAGCGATTATCCATTCCACGCAAGATGCGATTTCCGTGGTCGATCAACATGGGAGGGGTATCCTGATCAATCCCGCCTATACCCGGTTGACAGGATTGACGGAAAACGATGTGATCGGCAAACCGGCAACGGTTGATATCGCAGAAGGGGAAAGCATGCACATGCGGGTATTGCAAACGGGACAGCCGGTGCGCGGGGCCCACTTGAAAGTCGGACCCAACCGTAAAGAAGTTTTAGTTAACGTGGCGCCGATTATGGTGGAAGGAGAACTGATGGGAAGCGTCGGGATCATCCAGGACATTTCGGAAATCAAACGATTGTCCGATGAATTGGACGAAGCGAAAAAATTGATTCGAAAACTGGAATCAAAATATACGTTTGACGACATCATCGGAACTTCCGGCGAAATGCAGATGGCGATCGAACAAGCGAAGATCGCCGCACAAACCCCTGCAACCGTTTTGTTGCGGGGAGAGTCGGGTACTGGCAAAGAGTTGTTTGCCCACGCGATTCACAGTGCGTCTGTTCGCCGTTACAATCAGTTTATTCGAGTCAATTGTGCAGCTTTGTCGGAATCACTCTTGGAAAGCGAATTATTCGGCTATACGGAAGGTGCGTTTACCGGTGCGTCTCGAGGCGGAAAAAAAGGGTTGTTTGAGGAGGCTTCGGGAGGCACCATCTTTCTCGATGAAATTGGGGAGTTATCAGTCAGTACCCAGGCAAAAATCCTGCGCGTTTTGCAGGAAAAGGAAATTCTGCGAGTGGGCTCATCCAAACCGATCCCGGTGGATGTACGGGTTATCGCCGCGACTAACGTGGATCTGGAACGGGCAATCAGGGAAAAAAGGTTCCGTGAGGACTTGTTTTATCGGATAAATGTCATACCGATCATGATTCCGCCTTTACGGGCCAGAAAACAAGAGCTGCTGCCGCTTTCCGAGAAATTGATTCGCAAGTTCAATCAGGACTACGGCCGTAATGTCGAACGACTGTCCGATGATGCGCTGCAAAAAATGATAGCGTATGAGTGGCAGGGCAACGTTCGGGAATTGGAAAATGTTCTGGGACGTGCGATTATCAATATGAAGTTTACGGAAACCGTGATCGAAGCCGGACATCTGCCGGAACTTCAACAGAACCGTCAACAGCAGACTGTGGGACACGGATTTCTTGCCGGGACGGCAAGCGACTCGTTCCCTACACTGGAAACGATCATTGCAGAAGCGGAGAAACATCATATTCGGCTTGCCCTCGAACGGAGCGTCGGCAATAAAACGAAAGCGGCGCAGGTGTTGGGAGTTTCTGTTCGGCACCTCTACAACAAATTGGAGAAGCACAAAATGTGAATAATAATTCGTGCATTATATTTCAGAGTTCGTGAAGAAAATTTCTCGATTCTCTGATTTATTTCTTTGCAGCACAGTGAATGCACTGTCATTTGAGTTGGCACCAAGTTTGCATATATCGATGAATGGATTAAATTCAGAGTTGTTCCCTTTTTTATCCTGCACGGTTGTGGTAAGGTATAGATATCCTACTAGATACTAATACCAGATCATAATTCGTCAAAATGACTCCGAGGGGGAAGTACCAATGAAAATCTTCGAGTATATGGAAAAGTACGATTATGAACAACTGGTGTTCGTCCAAGATGAGACATCGGGTCTGAAAGCGATCATTGCCATTCACGACACGACCTTGGGACCGGCATTGGGCGGATGCCGGATGTGGACATATGCGTCGGAAGAGGACGCAATTGAAGATGCGTTGCGATTGGCACGCGGCATGACGTATAAAGCTGCGGCTGCCGGGCTAAACCTCGGAGGTGGCAAGACGGTTGTCATCGGAAACCCGAAAGCGGACAAGAGCGAAGCGTTGTTCCGTTCGTTGGGACGATACATTGAAAGTCTGGGTGGACGCTATATTACGGCGGAAGATGTGGGGACCACCGTGCAGGATATGGATCTGATTCACCAGGAAACGAAATATGTGACTGGGGTTTCCGAGGCATTCGGTTCGTCGGGCAACCCCTCTCCAATGACTGCTCTTGGTGTCTTTCGCGGGATTCAAGCATCCGCAAAAGAAGTTTACGGAAGCGATTCTCTGGTTGGCAAGACGGTTGCCGTACAGGGTGTAGGCAATGTGGGCTATTACCTGTGCAAGCATCTGCATGAAGCGGGATCGAAACTGATTGTGTCCGACATCAATGAAGACAATCTGAAGCGGGTGAAAGAAGAATTTGCTGCGGAAGCGGTGGCGCCAAACGACATATTCGGAGTCAAATGCGACATCTTTGCGCCCTGCGCTTTGGGTGCAGTGATTAACGACGATACGATTCCCCAATTGCAATGCAAAATTGTGGCAGGATCTGCGAACAATCAGCTCAAGGAAGACCGTCATGGAGACAAGCTGCAAGAACTGGGCATCTTGTACGCGCCCGACTATGTGATCAATGCGGGCGGATTGATCAACGTTGCGGATGAGTTGGAAGGTTACAATGCGGAGCGGGCGAAGAAAAAGGTGGAAAGCATCTACAATATTCTTTTAAACGTGTTTGAAATTGCCCGTCGGGATGGAATTCCCACCTACAAAGCTGCAGATCGTTTGGCGGAGCAACGGATTGAGACCATGCGCCGGGCACGCAGCAATTTCCTGGCAACTGAAAGAAGTTTGCTCAGCAAGTAAGAAAATGGTGCGGCCGGCCGCTGTTGCTGCGTGAAAACTGCTTCATCCAACGCGGCCGATTCCTGTTTCCTGCAAAATTATAACGTACATAAAACCGGAGGGTACTTATGGCGGAACAATACGATTTGATTATTCTCGGCGGCGGGACCGGCGGATACGTGGCTGCGATCCGAGCTGCCCAATTGGGATTAAAGACGGCAGTCATTGAGAAGGAAAAAGTGGGCGGAACCTGTCTGCATAAAGGCTGCATGCCATCGAAAGCGATGCTGAAAAGCGCTGAAATGTTCCATTCCGCAAAGAAATTGGACGAATATGGCGTAAGCGTTG
>JAGVBM010000301.1 GCA_020059765.1 Bacillota bacterium | reverse complement strand
TGTGTACGGCCCGCTATATCGACATCCGCGAAAAATTTGGGGAATCGGCTTGAATTATGTGGAACATGCGGCTGATCTTCACGAACAAGCGCCCCATACGGAACCTGCCAGTTTTATGAAACCGGATACAACAATTATCGGTCCGGGAGATCCGATTCACATTCCGCTTCAGTCGAATCGAACAACTGCGGAAGCGGAGTTGGGAATCATCATCGGCAAAGCATGCAAAGATGTTTCGGAAACGGAAGCGCCCGGCGTCATTGCCGGTTATACCTTAATTATCGATATGACGGCTGAGGATATTCTGCAGGTCAATCCTCGCTATTTGACACGCGCCAAGAGTTTTGACACATTTTTCAGTTTCGGACCCCATCTGGTGACACCCGATGAAGTCGATCAAGTTTTGGATTTGCAAGTGGCGACTGTGATTAACGGTCAAATCCATCGTCAAAACGTGGTGTCGAACATGACGTTCCGCCCTTGGAATCTGGTCTCGTTTCATTCGAAGGTCATGACTCTTCTTCCGGGTGACATCATTTCCACCGGTACTCCCGGAGCTGTGGCAATTCGTGATGGGGACGTCGTGGAATGCCGGATTGACGGGTTTGCCAGTCTCTCAAACCCGGTCAGGGACCTGAAAAACAATTCCTAGCCATTGGGAGGTCGCGAGTGAAAGGGATCAATCGCATTCACAAACGTAAAATTTCCGAGGAAGTCGTAAATGAAATCAAGCGGCTGATTCAGGACGGAGCTATTGCACCGAATACGAAATTGCCTCCCGAAAAAGAATTGAGCGAAATGTTTGGGGTTGGGCGTTCCAGCATCCGGGAAGCGTTGAGCATGCTCGCGGCAGCCGACATTGTGCAAACGCGTCAGGGAGAGGGCACTTTTGTCCGAAAAATTGACTTGGCCGATTATATTCATCCGTTGGTTTTATCGATGGTAGCGGAGAAGAAACAAACCTTGCATCTGTTGGAAACACGCAGAATCGTCGAGTTAGGCACTGTGGAACTGGCGGCCATTCGGGCTAGTGAAAGCGATTTCAAGGAAATGAAAAAAACGCTGCTTGATTTCGAACGGCAACTCAAATTGGGAGAGACAGGAATGCAGGCAGATTTTGCCTTCCATCGGGCAATTGCCATGGCATCCAAGAATCCTGTCCTGATTCAGGTCATGGAAAATTTGTCGCAGCTGATGAAGCAGAGTCTCGAATACACTCTGCGGCAAAACACGGGGAAATACGCGGAAAGACGAAAACTTGTCTTACTGGAGCATCAAGACATTTTCAGCAAACTTGAAAAAAGAGATCCGCAAGGCGCGGTTGCTGCGATGGAAATCCATTTCGAGAAAGTGCGCCAAAAGCTGCTGTCGCTCGATCAGGAAAAGGAGTCTTGATGCTTGTAAGAATATACAATCTGAGAATTAAGGGGGAAAACAAATGAAAAAAGGTTTGTCTATGATTCTGGCATCGGGCTTGCTGCTTGCTGCTGTGACTGGGTGCTCGTCCTCAACTTCACCCGGCGGTAAAGAGGGAAACGGGGCAGGTCAAGCGAAGGCGCCTGAGCGAATTTCAATTGCGACGGCAACGACAGGCGGTGTGTACTATCCGGTAGGCAACGCGCTCGCCCAATTGTGGACACAGAAGAACAATGTGCAAGCAGTAGCCCAATCAACCGCAGGTACTCCGCAAAACATCAACATGATGGAGAAAAAAGAGGCAGAAATCGCATTCGCCCAAAACGGTGTGGCGTATTATGCGTATCACGGCAAAGAAATGTACAAGGATCGTCCGCAAAAGGACTTGCGAGCCATGTCCTTCCTCTATCCGAATGTGATGCATTTTGTCGTGAAAGCAGACTCTGGCATTAATTCCATTAAGGATCTGAAAGGAAAACGGTTTGTTCCGGGTACGACAGGCAGTGCGACAGAAGTGAACTCCCGCGAGATGCTGGCTGTTTACGGACTCGATTACCGGGAGCGCAAAGACCTGCAAGCCGACTATGTAGGTTACAACGAAGCGGCAGAAGCTCTCAAAAACGGACAGGTGCAAGGAATCATGATTGCAGGCGGGCTGCCGACTGCCGCAGTGCTTGACGTGGCGACCAGTTCCAATGTGAAGCTGCTTTCGATGGAACCGGAGATGATTGAAAAATTAACCAAAGAAAATCCCTGGTATTATCCGTACACGATTCCTAAAGGAACGTACAAGGGACAAACGGAAGACGTGAAGACGGTCGCTGTGGCCAACATTCTGATCACCCGCGCGGATCTCCCGACCGACTTTGTTTACAACCTGACCAAAACCATGTACGAGAATCTCAAAGCATTGGGCGATGCGCACGGTGCCATGAAAGACCTGAAGAAAGAAGAGGCGTTAAACGGATTGACCGTTCCGCTGCATGATGGGGCCAAAAAATACTTTAAAGAGATCGGCTTGAACGTGGAAGGAAAGTAAGGAATGAAGCTGGATCGGGGTGACAGAAGTCACCCCCTCCAACTTTCTTTGTACAGGGGGGTACTCATGAAAAACAACGAGACGATCGAACAAGTCAATGTAGCCGAACTGATCGAAAAGTACGATTCGGAAGCCCGGTACAGAAAATATGCGGGTATCATGGCCCTGATCATTGCCGTTCTTGCCATCGGGATGTCCTTTTTCCATTTGTACACGGCCGGATTCGGGTTGCTGGAGTCCCTCAAGCAGCGGTCGGTTCACCTGATATTCGTCCTGGTGCTTGTGTTTTTGCTGTATCCGGCACGAAACAAGACGAGAGAACGCAAATTGCCCACGGTTATAGACCTGTCATGGATGCTGCTCGGGATTATTTCTGTAGGTTATTTGTTCCTTAAATTCGACGAGATATCACTTCGCGGCGGTTTGTTGACTGACGTGGACTATATATTCGGCGGACTTGGCATGATTGTCGTGTTTGAAGCCAGCCGCCGCGTACTCGGCAAAGGTTTGACGACCATCGCGGTGATCTTTATGCTGTACACGTTTTTCGGACATCTGATACCCGGTCCTTTAGGGCATCGGGAATTCAGTTTGGAACGAATCATTGAGCATATGTTTTTCGGAACGGAAGGTGTATTCAGCATCCCATTGGGGGTTTCTGCCACCTATATTTTCTTGTTCATCTTGTTCGGCGCGTTTTTGCAGGAAACGGGCATGACCAAATTCATCAACGAACTGGCGCTGTCTCTGGCAGGCCGTTCACCGGGCGGTCCGGCGAAAGTGGCGGTCATTGCCAGCGGCATTATGGGAATGATTACCGGCAGTTCCGTAGCGAACGCTGCAACCATCGGTTCTTTTACCATCCCGTTGATGAAAAAATCCGGTTACAAACCGCATTTTGCCGGTGCAGTCGAGGCGGTTGCATCCACCGGCGGGCAAATCATGCCGCCGATTATGGGAGCTGCCGCATTCATCATGGCCGAATTTTTGCGGATTCCCTACAGCCGGATCATGCTGGCGGCGATCCTGCCCGCACTGTTGTATTATTTGGCAGCTTGGGTCATTATTCATCTGGAAGCGAAAAAATCGGGTATCAAGGGACTTCCCGACTCAGAGATTCCGAAGTTTTGGCATGTTTTGAAAAACGGCTTTCATCTGTTAATTCCCATCGTGGTCCTTATCTATCTTTTGGTAACCGGAATCACTCCTCTAAATGCGGCGACCTGGGGGATCGTTGCGGCCATCGGATCCAGTATGCTGCGCAAAGAAACGCGAATCAGTTTTCGCGGCATTTTGCGTGCGTTGGAAAACGGGGCTCGCGGCGCGCTGAGCGTAGCAGTAGCCTGCGCCACGGTCGGATTTGTCGTCGGAGCGATTTCCTTGACGAGCCTGGGCCTGGTGATCGGCAACAATGTGATCGGCCTTGCCGGAGACAGCTTGCTGCTGGCTATGATATTCACCATGATTACCGGTCTGATCATGGGAATGGGAGTTCCTACAACACCTATGTATATTATCGTGGCGACGGTCGCTGCGCCGATTCTGGTGAAATTGGGCGTCCTGCCATTGGCGGCCCACATGTTCGTGTTCTTCTATGGGGCTTTGGCGGAAGTGACGCCGCCGGTAGCGCTGGCCGCTTATACGGCAGCCGGAATTGCCCGCGTTCAGCCGTCAAAAGTGGCCTGGACAGCTGTCCGACTGGCCTTGGCCGGATTTATTATTCCTTACTTCTTCGTCTTCTCGCCGGTGCTTTTATTTGAGGGCAACGATTATCTGCAAATCTTGCAGGCCGTGGTCACTTCCTCGTTCGGTGTCATCGCATTGGCGATCGGCTTGCAGGCATGGATGTACGGAAAAGTCAACTGGCTGCAAAGGATCATGATGTTTGCCGCCGCTTTGCTGCTGATTACCCCCGGCACGCTGACGGATATGATCGGAGCGGCGTTGTTTATCATTGTTTGGGTGACACAGAAAGCAGCGTTCCGAAATACGCCGACGGGGCTTGATGCGGCAGTTTGATTGTTTGTGGGCAGATGACAAGCAGAACAGGAATTTCCATTCAGGGAAGGCGTCAACAAAATGAGGTGGTTATGTGGATCTGCCGATTATGTATCCGGTCCGGCAAAATTTCGCAGGAAGCACAGTCCCGGATCTTGCAGCAAAAGTCAAACAGGAACTGGAAAAGGCAAACTTTCTGAAAAACATGCAGCCGGGAGCACGAATTGCAGTTACTGCAGGCAGTCGCGGCATATCAGGCATTGTTGACATTCTCCGCACCGCTTGCGATGTGTTGAAGCAGCACGGATTCGAACCGTTTCTGGTTCCTGCGATGGGAACTCATGGAGGCGGAACCCCGGAAGGGCAAAAGCTGATGCTGCAGGGGCTGGGAATTACGGAGGAAACGGTCGGTGCGCCGATTCGAGCGACGGCCGAGGCGGTTGAGATCGGACAGTTGTCCGACGGCACCCCGGTCTATCAGAATCGGATCGCCTATGAAAGTGACGGAATTCTGGTCGTTAATCGGGTGAAACAGCATACATCGTTCAAAAGTCAGGTGGAGAGCGGTCTTTGCAAAATGATCGTTGTCGGAC
>JAGVBM010000297.1 GCA_020059765.1 Bacillota bacterium | reverse complement strand
CCCGTATTGATTCTTTCCAGCGGATGTCCGACAATCGATTGGCGAAGATATCCTTCCCCGTACCCCTTGCGAACTCCAGCATGAATCGCGTCATACAGACTTCCCCCGGCAATATGGCAGTCCTGTCCCAACTCGACGATAAATACCGCCGTTCCGGTGTCTTGGCACATCGGCAGCCGTTCCACAGAAGCAGTCTCCGCATTTTCAAGCAACTGCAGGAGAACATCCTTCCCGGTTTCCGACACCTCGCTTTGCAAAGCGTTTTTCAATGCCGAGACCACGTCCTCGCCCAGATCGAAGTTGGCCCGCTGGCACATATCGGCCACTTTCTCGACAATCTCTTGATAGCGAACTTCTCTCATCGATGCCCTTCCTCCATTCATCCGTTCATCGGACTTGGCCGGTCATGCGTTGAATGGAAATAGATCTCTTCCCCGCGAACAATCAGATTCCCCCGCCACTCATCCCGTTCTCCCGGGTATTCCGGCATCCGGTGCGCCCCGCGGCTTTCCTTTCTTGCCAGCGCGGAACGGGCGGCGATCCGGGCGACCTGGACCAAATCCAGGAGCGGCAGGGAGTCCCGTACCGTGTCTGCCAACGCATCCAGTTCGTCGCAAGCTTCTTGCAGCCCCTGTTCCGTTCGTTCGATTCCAACCTTTTCCCACATCAGTTCCTGTACCCGTTTTCGCACTTTGACAGGCAACTCTTGCCCGTCGGCAGGGAATCCGGTATTGGAATAAAAGTTCGCCCACCGCTCTTTTGCCTCTTTCACAATATGTGCAATCTGATGCGTCGAAGGTGACAGGGCTTCCGCCACAGCGGTCGATCCCGCCCTGGCGCCAAACACCAAGGCTTCCGTCAGGGCGCCCCCGCCGAACCGGTTTGCGCCGTGGACTCCGCCTGTGCATTCCCCGCAAGCGTACAATCCCTTTTTGCTTGTTCTTCCATACTCATCAATGGAAATGCCGCCCATTGAATAATGTTCGACGGGCTGCATGACCAACTCCCCGCCGTAGCCTTTTTTCAGAAGGGAATCCAAACGGGGACTGACCGCCTGCAGGTCTTGCGCAGAAACCTGCAAGACATCGAGCAGCACTTTCCCTTGCAGATACATCTCTTGGCAGACGATGTCACGGGTTTCCAGTTCTTTTTGCGGATAATGCTCCAAGAAGCGGATTCCTTTGTCGTTGCGCATCACCGCGCCTTTTGCGAACAATTTTGTGAACAGGTCGATGTTCACAGGCTCCACCAACCGGTAAGGATAAAACTGGACAAACTCCATGTCCTGCAATTCCGCCCCATGTCTCCAGGCGATGCCGATCATTTCCCCCGAAACGTCAGCCGGGTTGTCAGAATGGGTGTACAACCGTCCGAACCCGCCAGTCGCCACAATCGTGCTCCCGGCAATAAAGATTACCGGTTCACCCTCCGTTTCCCCGACCTGCCCGACGCCCCCGGATGCGACCACTCCCAGCGCCCCGGCGATCCTGCCGTCCGAATCGGCAATTCCCCCGCTACTTCCGCTCCGATTAGGATCCCCCGAACTGGCCAGCAGGTCGACGACCGCCGTTTTTTCGTAAAATTCCACACCGATCCGTTCGGCGTAGACTCGCAACTGCCGGGTGATGGCGATGCCTGCACTGCTTGCATGATAGCAGCGGCGGGGAAACGAATGCCCCGGTGTAACCAATTCCTTTTCGAAATGCAGGTCCACCTGATACTCCCGCTGCAGTTCCTCGACGCGAGACGTACAGTCCTCCGCCAGTGCGCGGGCCAACTCCGGTTTGTTGATCTGTTTTCCGCCCCGCAATATATCCTGATAAAAGATTTCAACGGAATCCCCATCTGTTAGAATGGCGGAATGAACCGCATCGGAGATGGCGGAGGAACCTCCGGCGCCGATTTTTCCCTTGCTGACCATTACGACCTTCGCTCCCTGGCGCCGGGCTTCAATAGCCGCCCGCAGCGCCGCCTGTCCCCCGCCAATCACCAGCACATCTGCGGAGATCACAGTCATGCTCAATTGGAAAACCACCTTTTCAGCGCATATTTGTTCGCCTCTCGGTTCAACTCCGCCAGCGCCTTTGTCAACGGGATTTCTTTCGGGCATACCTGCACACAGTTTTGCGAGTTGCCGCAGTTGACAATCCCCTGGCTGCCAATCACCATATCGAGACGCTGCTCCTTGAGCATGGCTCCTGTCGGATGGGAATTGAAATATTTGATCTGTCCCATGGCCTGCGGTCCCAAGTAGGGAGACCGGTCATTCACGTTCGGACATGCTTCCGCGCAGCAGCCGCAGGTCATGCAGGTGGCAAATTTGTACGCTTCCTGCTGATCGGATTGGGAGATGCGGGGACCGGGTCCGATCGCATAGGTGCCGTCGATCGGAACCCAGCCTTTGATCATCTTTAAGCTTTCAAACATGCGGCTGCGGTCAACCGCCAAATCTTTCTCCACCGGAAACGTGTTCATCGGCTCCAGCACAATCGGCTGCTGCAATTTGTCGATCAAAGCGGAACAGGCCTGCCTGACCTTGCCGTTGATCACCATGCTGCAGGCGCCGCAAACCTCCTCCAGGCAGTTGTATTCCCAGACGACGGCACGGACTTGTTGTCCCGCCGTGTTGACCGGATGTTTCTGAATCTCCATCAACGCGGATATCACATTCATGTTCGGGCGGTACGGAACCCGGAATTCTTCCCAGTAAGGAAGGCTGTCGGGCCGGTCTTGCCGTTTGACTTTGAGGTGCACCGTTTTCACTTGGCGTCACTCCTTGCCATTTGGGATTCTTTGGCGATGTCATAGCGGCGGGGTCGCGGTTTGAGATAGCGAAGGTCGACCGGCTCGTAGCTGAACTTCGGACCATCCGGTGTGTAGGCAGCCAGGGTAGTCTTCAGCCAGTTGTCATCATCCCGCTCCGGAAAATCAGGCTTGTAGTGGGCACCCCGGCTTTCGTTCCGGTGCAGCGCTCCCAATGCAATCACACGGGCAAGCTGCAGCATGTTCCGCAATTGGCGGACAAAAACGGCCGTTTTGTTGTTCCAGCCGGTACTGTCATCCACTCCGATCCGGTGCCACCGCTCCATCAGCTCCTGCAGTTTCTCGTCGGTCTTCTGCAGACGATCGTTATAGCGGACCACCGTGACATTGTCTACCATCCAATCACTCATCTCGACGTGAAGTTGATAAGGATTTTCAGATCCGTCCATGCGGACAATCCGGTCCATATAGTCCGTTTGCCGCTTGCGTTCCGCTGCAAACAGGTGTGTCGGCAAATCGCGGGCCGATTGTTTCAATCCCTGCGCATATTCCAGAGCTTTCGGTCCCGCCACCATGCCGCCATAAATGGCCGACACCAGCGAGTTCGCTCCCAGCCGGTTCGCCCCATGGTATTGATAATCGGTCTCCCCGCAAGCGAACAAACCGGGAATATTGGTCATCTGGTTGTAATCCACCCATAACCCGCCCATGGAATAATGCATGGCCGGGAAAATCTTCATCGGCACTTTGCGCGGATCGTCCCCGACAAATTTTTCATAGATGCTCAAAATGCCGCCCACCTTTTGTTCCAATACTTCCTTCGGCAAGTGGGACAGATCGAGATAAACCATGTTTTCACCGTTAATGCCGAGTTTCAGGTCCATGCAGACATGGAAAATTTCCCGTGTCGCAATATCTCTTGGCACAAGGTTGCCGTATGCCGGATATTTCTCCTCGAGGAAGTACCAGGGCTTGCCGTCCTTGTACACCCAAACCCGGCCGCCCTCGCCGCGGGCCGATTCGGACATCAGCCGCAGTTTGTCGTCACCGGGAATCGCCGTCGGATGAATCTGGATAAATTCGCCGTTTGCATAATGCACGCCCTGCTGATAGGCGATGCTGTGCGCACTCCCCGTGTTGATCACCGAGTTGGTGCTCTTGCGATAGATCATGCCGATGCCGCCGGTTGCCATGATGACCGCGTCCGCCGGAAACGCCTGGATTTCCATCGACTTCAGATCCTGGGCGACAATTCCCCGGCAGACCCCTTCGTCATCGAGAACCAGAGACATCATTTCCCAATACTCATACTTCTCGACTTTTCCTTCCGCTTCAAAACGGCGAACCTGCTCATCCAAAGCGTACAGGATCTGCTGTCCGGTAGTCGCTCCGGCAAAAGCCGTTCGCGAATATTTGGCGCCGCCCAGCCGCCGGAAATCGATCAGCCCTTCCGGCGTCCGATTAAATTAAACTCCCATGCGATCCAGCATATAGATGATGTCAGGCGCCGCTTCGCACATCGCCTTGACCGGCGGTTGGTTGGCCAGGAAGTCACCGCCGAAGATCGTATCGTCGAAGTGTTCCCAGGTGGAATCCCCTTCCCCTTTCGTATTGACTGCACCGTTGATGCCGCCTTGGGCGCAAACCGAATGAGACCGTCGGACGGGCACCAGGGAAAACAGCTTCACCTTGCCGCCCGCCTCGGCGATCTTGATGACGCTCATCAGACCTGCCAGTCCGCCGCCTACTACAAGGATCGTTTCGTTCACGCGGGTTACCCCCTTTGCACAAATGAAATCAGTGTTCCCACGCCGGCAGCGGACAAAACCGCGAAGACCGCATACCGCACAACGGAGGAAACCTGCTGCGCTTTCTCGCCGGTCGTCAATCCCCAGGTGATCAGTCCCGTCCATAGTCCGTTGGAAAAATGGAATGTGGTGGAAACCACCCCCAGGACATAAAAGACAAAAATCAGCGGATTCTGCAAATGGGCTTGCACCGTCTGAAAATTGACCGGAGTGCCGAACATCAAGCTGGACAAGCGGAATTCCCAGATATGATACAAGACAAACACAAGCGTCAAAAGTCCGCTTGCCCGCTGCAGGACAAACAACCAATTGCGGGCATAGGAAT
>JAGVBM010000137.1 GCA_020059765.1 Bacillota bacterium | reverse complement strand
CTCCATTACCCATGGCGCTGTTTCCGAGTGATGCCTGCATGCCTCCTTGTGCTGCTGAACTGTGAGAACGCCTGGGCGGAACTAAGCTTAAGAGGATCACATTCAGTCCTTGCTCAGCAGCTTCTACCGCCGCACGTTCACCTGCTAACCCGGCTCCGACTATTAATACGTCCGAAGTGAATATGTCATATCGACTCATACGGAACCCCCCAGCGAATAGAATACCCACAGGCTCACAAGACCCAATCCGATCGTAAAGACGGTAACGACGGATAAAACCCGTTTCAGGCTGTGGCGCTTCACAAATCCCCATTTGACAAAAGTGCGATACAGTCCGACACTTGCATGATACTCAGCAAAAAATAGAAGAATGATATAAAACCAAAGCATCCACGAGTGAACCCGATCCGCACTCAGCTTCGCATCGATTCCGGCATAAACGACAGCGAAAACATGTATGATAATCAGAAGAAGCATGGCGCTGCCTGTAACAGCCTGGAACAGCCAAGACCAGGTATCTTGATGTTTGATGATCTTCGCATGATTCCAAACCACTTTTTGTTCCTGCCAGCGGCTGGGGATTCGTCGAAGCACCGCCCCGACGTGAGCTGCAACCGTCAGGATGATAAAAACGACAGCCAGATCCAAGAGACGAAACTGTTCCATTAAAAGGGCCAGTTTGTTAAACGCCTCTATCCCTAAAAGAATGGCGGCAACAAAAATCATATGCGTCCATAAAAAACCAACCAACAACAAACCGCTGACCGTTTGAACCAACTCTACTAAAAAGTCTGCTTTGCTGTTTGGGGTCAAGGCCCTCTGTAGATGCATACCCATCCTCCTGACATCTAAGTTTCTTTTTGCTTGTCCTTCTCACTGGTTGCGGTTGGATTCAGACCCAGGACTCTTCCACATTTGCTGCATATCTGTACCGGAATCTGCAAAACATACGGGTCGTCATAAACAAAGGGGTGATCCGGCCGATATACCACCTTAATCGCAGCGCCACAGCAGTCAGAGACAGTCATTTTTTTCCTTCCTTTCCAAACGGGATTTGCCGGGTGATGGATTCATTGAATAAATGTGGAGGGATCTAAGAGAAGTCTATTGGATATATGGTGTTTGATATTCATAGATATTCTTAGAGAACGTGGAAAATGCACAGTATGAAAGAGGAAAAAGGAATTCTTAGCATGAAAATTGAACTTATAGAGTACTATCATCAGCTGACATCGAGATGTTCACAGGAGGGTAAGTATGCAGCTTTCAAACCGATTGAGCCGTTTTGGCTCTGCCGTATTTTTCGAACTGAATGAATTGAAACAGCAACTCCTTGCCGAAGGCAAAGACGTGATTGACTTGGGGATTGGCTCTCCCGACCTGCCCCCTCCTGTCCATGTAATGGAAACGCTGCAGGCGGCTGCGGCAGATCCGGACGTATATGGATACCCGACTTCAGAAGGCAGTCCCTTCTTTCGGGAAGCGGTGGCAATCTGGTACAACAATCGGTTCGGCGTTCATCTCGACCCCGATTCGGAATGCATGGCCCTGATGGGGTCGCAGGATGGGTTGTCCCACCTTGCCCTTGCTCTGGTCGATCCGGGAGATTATGTGCTTGTCCCGGATCCCGGATACCCGATCTATGAGGTAAGCATCCATTTGGCCAACGGGGTTCCCTATCTCATGCCGCTAACGGAAGAAAACGGATTTCTGCCGGACTTTTCCGCAATTCCAGTGAATGTGGCGGAACGGGCAAAGTTGATGATCCTGAATTATCCCAACAATCCGGTCACAGCTGTTGCCGACCGCAAATTTTACGAAAAGGCGGTCGGCTTCGCCGAAGAACATGACATTGCAATTGTCAGCGACATTGCATACTCGGAGCTGGCATTTGACGGCTATCGGCCGATGAGCATTCTGGAGATCGAGGGCGCCAAGGACGTGGCAGTCGAATTTCACTCTTTATCCAAAAGCTTCAATATGGCAGGCTGCCGGATCGGTTTTGCCGTAGGCAACCGGGACATTCTGCATGCTTTGGGTGTGGTGAAGTCCAACATCGATTACGGTGTATTCAAGGCTGTGCAACAAGCGGGTGCCGCCGCTCTGCTTGGCGACCAAACTCATACGGCTACCATGTCCAAAATCTACCAATCCCGGCGTGATGTCCTGCTGGATGGACTGGCCCGCATCGGGTGGCAGATTCCCAAACCGAAAGCGACCATGTTCGTCTGGGCGAAAATTCCATTCGAAATGTCGTCACGGGATTTCGCCCGTGAACTCCTAAGCCAAACCGGAGTGGCGGTCGTTCCCGGCTCCGGGTTTGGCGGGCACGGGGAAGGTTATGTGCGCATCGCGCTTGTGCAGCCGGAAGACAAGCTGCAGGAGGCGGTGCGGCGTATGGAAGAGAGCCGCATCTTACAGGTTTATCAATCGTAAGTCCATTTGTTTGCACAATCGGTATATGGAACCCATTAGACCCAAACAACTCTAAGTAATCATAGAGATGGGTCAAATGGGTTTTCTTTATTTTCAAAATTATATTGCAGTAAATAGATTTACCAATTAATATTAAATTTATATTACATATTTCAACAAAAAACGACATAATACGACAATTTTCCTCCTGTTGAAAGTACTTGACAGCCAATTTGCAGCTATCCCCTTTCTGGGACATTTGAATCAGTCGTTCCTTGGAAAGGTTTTTTTAATATTAGAACTGAGGCCTATGAAGGGAGAGAAACGAAAAATGAAGAGTCTATTCAATCCAAGTGTCAAAAACAAGTTGATTTTTTCTTTTGCCATTGTTTTGTTGGTGCCGACTTTTTTGATTGGTTTTATCGCGTATCAAAGCGCGAAAGACAAAGTGGCGCAGCAAATGATGCAGAGCTCGAAGGAAAATGTGCAGATTCTGAATCAAATTATTGACGACTTGATTGAATCCGAGATGAAAAATGTTGATTTCCTGGCGCAGGGAATCGCGATCGAGTCGTACCAAGGCGAAGAACCGCCTGTCAGAAAACAGTTGGAGCAATTTTTGGCGTTGCATCCCGAGATTTCCACCATCTATGTGGGAACGCAAACCGGTCAGTTTATTAATGCGCCAAAAATTAAAATGCCCGATGGATATGATCCGCGACAACGTCCATGGTATCAAGAGGCTATGAACAAAAAGGGCAGTGTGATTCTGACAAGTCCCTTTGTATCCAAGACGACTGGAGATTTTGTCGTTGGGATTGCGAAAACAACCAAAGACGGATCCGGGGCGTTGGGAGCCGAGATCAAGCTTAAAAAACTGGAAGAGACCACTAAGAGCGTGAAGATCGGGAAACAAGGATATGTATATATCCTGGATAAAGATCGCAAATACCTGATCCATCCTTCCGGATCGGTCGGTACGGAAGCGAAGGAGCCGCAGCACCTGAATATGTTCAAGTCGGAAGCAGGTGAATTTGAATATTTGGACGCGAAGGGCGAAGCGCGCAAGATGGCTTTTTCCACGAACAAACTGACAGGCTGGAAACTGGCGGGTACCATGTATACCAGCGAGGTAAGCAGTGAAATGGAAGGAATTCTGTATAAAACCTTGTTGGTCATGGGAGGTGCCATCTTGGTCGGTGCCATTCTGGTATATTCGATCATCCGATCGATCACCGTTCCCCTGAAATTGTTGACCAGCGCCTCTGAAAAGATCAGTCAAGGCGATTTGACAGAACGGGTAACTGTAAAATCAAATGACGAATTAGGAAAACTTTCCGTCAGTTTCAACGCGATGGCCGATTCTCTCCGTTCCGTTGTCTCCGAGGTAAGCGAAACAGCCGCTCAACTGGCCGCATCTTCGGAAGAACTGACGGCAAGCGCAGAGCAAACCAGCAAAGCGACGGAGCATATTGCATTTACGATCCAAGAAGTGGCGGCCGGAACGGATACGCAAGCAAAGAGCGTTGAAGAAAGCGCGCAGGCAATGAATGGCATGTCGACAGGGGTGCAGCAGATTGCCACCCATGCACAAAGTGTTTCACTTTCGGCAGGTCGGGCCTCTGAACTGGCGCTAGCGGGAAATAACGAGATTCAAACCGCCATTGTTCAAATGAATTCCATCAGCAATACGGTCAACGGTTTGGCGCAGGCTGTGCAGGGTCTGGGTGACCGGTCCCAAGAGATCGGACAAATCGTGGAGGTCATTACCAGTATTGCGGAACAGACCAATTTGCTGGCGCTGAATGCGGCCATCGAAGCGGCCAGAGCGGGCGAACACGGAAGAGGGTTCGCAGTGGTGGCGGACGAAGTCCGCAAATTGGCCGAACAGTCAGCCGCATCCGCTCAGCAGATTGCCCGATTGATTGCAACCATTCAAGAGGACACGCAAAAAACGGTGCAATCAATGGAACGAGGAACGCAGGAAGTTACGGAAGGCATTCGCATTGTCAACGCAACTGGACTCTCTTTTGAACAAATTCAAACCGCAGTGAACGAAGTAGCGGATCAGATTCAAGAAATTTCGGCCGCTTCCCAGCAAATGTCCGCTGCTACGCAACAAGTCGTTCAATCGATTGACATGATCGCTTCGATATCGGCCACAACGGCAGGCGGAGCCGAGAATGTTTCGGCATCTGCTGAAGAACAACTGGCATCCATGGAAGAAATCTCCGCTTCGGCCGCCGCCCTTTCAAAAATGGCGGAAGAATTGCAGGGGCTTGTAAAAAAATTCAGGATCGCGACAGCATAAAGGCAAATCCCGAAATCGCGTTTGCGGATCACATGAAAGATCAAAACGAATCCAGCTGTTCAAAACAGAGAGGGGGGTCATTCCCCCTCTTTTCGTTAGAACCAGCATTATCCAATGGACAAGCAGCCTCAGCACTACTATGATAAGAACAAACGTTCCGTTCGAGAGGGATTGGCATGAAAGAGTCAGGATCAGGATTTGTCCATCTGCATGTTCATACGGAATACAGTTCTCCTCATGCCACGTGCCGATTGGAAGAGTTAATTCAAAAAGTGAAAGCGTGGAACATGAAATCGCTTGCGATCACGGACAAGGGTGCGATTCATGGAGCGATTCGATTTTATGAACTGACTGAGCGGTATGGAATTCATCCGATAATCGGGTGCGAAATGAAGGTTGGAGGAACGGACGAGTCCTTGATTTTGTTGGCGGCGACAATCAGGGGGTACGAGCAGATTGTAGAATGGCTGAATCGCGGTTTCCACCATCAGCCGACTTCCCAGGGGGATGTTATCGCGCTCAGCGGAGGAAGGAACGGCATCATCCATCGCTTCTTGGCGATCGGGAAAATGGAATTGGCGGAACAGAAGGCCTTGGAATATGCAGAGTGGTTCGGAAAGAACAATTTCTATCTGGAGGTTCAGCATCACGGTTTCCCTGAAGATCAGGCATTGATCGAACGAACGGTGCAGCTTTCCCGACAAACGGGGATTCCGTTGGTGGCGACGCACGACGTTCACTACTTGGCCCGGGAAGACGCTTCTCTGCTGGATCTGCTGCAAAACCGAAGACAAGATGCACAATCCTCGCAAACGATCGGTTCCTATTATCTCCCCTCTCCTGATGAAATGAAGGAAAAGTTTCGGACTCTGCCGGATGCGTTGAACAATACGGTTCTCATCGCAAAGCGATGCCAGTTTCGTTTGCAGCCGGACAGGTACAGACTCCCGAAGTTTCCAGTACCGCAAGAGTTTCTCGATGAGCAAGAGTTGTCGATTTCGCAGCAGCAGTTCCTGGAGTATCTCTGCGAGGAAGGATTACGGCAACGTTTTGATTTTCCTGCATGCACCGATTCGGAAAAACAACCGATTCTTGCCCGGCTGAACCGGGAACTGGAAGTCATTCACACTCGGGGATTGGCCTCGTATTTTCTGATCGTATGGGACATCGTTCAGTTTGCACGGGAAAGAAAGATTCCGATTGGACCGGGAAGAGGCTCGGCAGCCGGGAGTCTGGTGGCTTATCTGTTGGCGATCACAGAGGTCAATCCGCTTGCGCATGACCTGTCGTTTGAACGATTTTTGAGTCCGGACCGGCCCGATTTGCCGGATATTGATCTGGATGTTTGCCAACGAAGGAGACCGGAGATCTTGCAATACATCAGGAACCAGTACGGAGCCAATCGGGTTGTGCACATTGGCGTGGTCAACACGTTTGGCACTCGAGGGGGTGTAAGGGAGGCGGGGAAATATCTCAATCTGCCGCAAGCAAAGATCGATCTTCTTGCCAAACTGCTGCCTTCTTTTACCGGCAGAGGAGGGATTCGCCACAGTTTGCAAACGCTGCCGGAGCTTCAAAAGATACCGGTTCACAAAGAGCCGTATCACTCTCTCTTCCGACTTGCGGAACGGATTGAGGGTCTGCCGCGCAGCCTCTCCAGTCATCCCTCCGGGATTGTCATCGGGGAAGCGGATTTGACGCTGACTCTCCCTCTTCAATCCACCGCGAAGGGGGAACTGACGACGTCTTTCGGCAAGGAAGACGTTCAGACCCTCGGATTATTAAAAATCGACCTGTTGGGTTCCCGTATTCTCACTGTGATTCAGGACACGTTTCAGGCCATTCGTATGCAAGACATTCCTCTGAACGACCCGGCGACCTTTCAAATCATTGAAAAGGGGGACACCCTCGGCTGTTTTCAGCTGGAAAGCATGGGAATCCGCAGCCTGATGCGGAGAATGCGGCCGCAAAACTTGGAGGACTTGAGCGCCTTGCTCGCATTGTATCGTCCTGGCGCCTGGCAGGGAGGAATCGCAGAAACATACCTGCGTCGGAGAAGCGGAGAGGAGAACATCCAGTATCCTTCACCCGCATTGGAGCCGATTCTTGCAAATACCTATGGTGTGATCCTGTATCAGGAACAGGTGATGCAGATCGCTCACGAGGCGGCAGGGTACTCAATGGGAGAGGCTGATGATCTGCGACGCGCCCTTTCCAAAAAATCGGCGGCTGCTTTGCTCGGCCACCGCGAACCCTTCATCCGCAGGATGGTGATACGCGGCCACTCGGAAGAAACCGCTTCCGATGTGTTTGATTACCTGATCCGGTTTGCCGGATACAGTTTCAACAAGGCGCATAGTGTTTCCTACGCCTATCTCGCTTACTGGACAGCCTATTTGAAAACCCGTTACCCGAAAGAATACATGTCCGCCTTGCTCAGCTTGCAAGGGGGTTATTACGGCAAGCGGGTGTATCTCAGAGAAATTGCAAAACTGGGAATTCCTTTACTGCGCCCGGATGTCAACAGCAGCGGGTTTGGCTTTCGGGCGGAGAGAGAAGGAATTCTTGTCGGAATGGATCGGATCAAAGGGACTGGGCCGGAAGCGGTGGCCTCGCTGGTACGCACCCGTGAGCTTGACGGTCCGTTCGTCTCTTTCGCGGATTTTGTCACAAGGATGAAAGCGCAAGGAGTCAAACAATCGGTATTGAGGGCCTGGATCGGTGCGGGCGCATGTGACAGCTTGGGAAACCACCGCCGCCAAATGATCCTCTCTCTGGAATCACCCCAGATTCATTTGTTTGAGGATCTTTCCCACTATACCAGTCCAGATTTTTCGGAAATGGAAAAACGAAGAACGGAAAAAGAATTGCTGGAGTTTTCCTTGGCACAAAACTCATCCGACAGGTGGGAGCAATTTTTAAAGAGGTATCATATGGTTCCGATTGAAACGCTGCATCACATGAAGGAGAATACGCGCGTCCGGATCGCAGGAGCCATCATTCATTGGCGAAGGCAGCCGACCGGAAACGGAGACTATCTTTT
>JAGVBM010000017.1 GCA_020059765.1 Bacillota bacterium | reverse complement strand
GAAACCAGACGGCCCGGTTTTGCATTCTCCCACCCCCGTTAGAATCACTCAAATGAAAGCGTTTACCCTAATAGTATCACAATTTTCACAAACGAAGGGAATTTCTTCTCATCTGGCCGCTTGCATTGGCCGAAGCATGTATACCTGTTCCGCCCGCAGGTTGAGCACAAAGCCGACGGGACGGTTTTCGGCAAAAGCCACAATCGACAATTCGGGCGACAGATCTTCTTTGCCCAAACGGATAACAAACCGATCCAACGTGGTCGACATATCGGCGTAGTACCCTTTGAAACCTTCGTTCCAGGCTTGCACCGCCTCTGCAAACGTGCATTCGCTCAATCGTTTGATGCGAAACATCTGTCTTATCCCCCCTTCCACCCTAACACAATCCGCTCAATGCCTTGCAAATCCTTCACGATCTCCGTTTCTGCACCCGGCCAATTGCGCACAATTAAAGCCGCGACATCCCCTGCCTGATGAATTCCCACCTCGAAACCGACCAGTGTCGGTCCATCAATTCGCATCAAACGAGGCAGAACTTGCGTGATCCGCCGGTAGGGATCCAGTCCGTCCGTTCCCCCGTCCAAGGCCAAGCGGGGCTCATGTTCGCGCACTTCCACCGCCAGCCCTTCAATGTCTTCGGACGGAATATAAGGAGGGTTGGAGACGAGAACATCAAGGTGCAACTCCTGCCGCAGAAGAGGCTCGACCAGATCGCCCTGCAAAAATCGGACTTGTGCTCCAAGCCGCTCCGCGTTATCTTCTGCAACGCGTATCGCTTCCGACGAAATGTCGACTGCCACTACGTTCGCCTCCGGCCACTCCAATGCCAGAGTGACGGCTATCGCACCGGAACCGGTCCCGATATCGGCCACAACCGAATGATCTCCCCACCAGTCGCGCCGTTTCAGAATTTCTTCTGCAAGCCATTCCGTTTCCGGTCTGGGAATCAAGACGGCGGGAGTCACCTGAAAATCCCGGCCATAAAACTCCTGCACGCCCACGATATATTGCAGCGGCTCCCCCGTCAAGCGCCGCTCCACCCACGATTCGAACCGATCCCGCAAGTCTGCGGGAAACGGCTGACCGTCTTCCGCCAACAGTCTCGCTTTGCTCCAACCCAGTACCTGCTGCGCCAGGACTTCCGCGTTCAGCCGGGGAGCGTCGATTCCTTTCTCCGCAAACAAACGGGAAGCCTGCTGCAAGGCTCCCCTGATG
This sequence comes from Bacillota bacterium, assembly GCA_020059765.1. GTDB lineage: Bacteria > Bacillota > Bacilli > Tumebacillales > Effusibacillaceae > Effusibacillus. The sequence goes on along the minus strand of JAGVBM010000017.1, from coordinate 6,880 downwards.
GTATTGTCAATCCGGTTATTCATTGGCCGCTTTCAATTGCTCGCTGCGCTCCGCCGTGATCAACGAATTGATGATCTCGTCCAAATCGCCTTGCAGCACCTGTTCCAGTTTGTGCAGGGTCAGCCCGATCCGGTGATCGGTTACCCGGCTTTGCGGGAAGTTGTACGTGCGGATCCGTTCCGAACGATCACCGGTCCCTACCTGGTTCTTTCGTGCGTCAGCCAGTTCTTTCTCCTGTTCCTGCTGCTTCATTTCGTACAGACGGGCGCGCAAAACTTTCATCGCTTTGTCTTTGTTTTTCAACTGGGACTTTTCATCCTGACAAGAAACGACCAGTCCGGTCGGCATGTGGGTAATCCGAATCGCCGATTGGGTCGTATTGACCGACTGTCCGCCGGGGCCGGTCGAACAGAACGTGTCGATTCGCAAGTCCTTTTCATTGATTTCCACTTCCACTTCTTCCGCTTCCGGCAGTACGGCCACGGTCGATGTGGAAGTATGAATGCGGCCGCCCGATTCGGTGGCGGGAACCCGCTGCACGCGGTGGGCGCCCGATTCAAATTTCAGCTTCGAATAAGCGCCTTTCCCGTTGATCATAAAGATCACTTCTTTAAATCCGCCAAGCTCAGTCGGGGACGATTCGATGACTTCCGTTTTCCAGCCTTGCCGCTCCGCAAAACGGATGTACATGCGGTACAGGTCGCCGGCAAACAGTGCGGCCTCGTCGCCGCCCGCCGCACCGCGGATCTCCACAATCACGTTTTTATCATCGTTGGGATCTTTCGGCAGCAGCAGAACCGTCAGTTGGTCTTTCAACTGCTCCTCTTTTTCCGACAACTCCTCGATCTCCATCTTCACCAGGTCCCGCATTTCCTCATCGAGCTTTTCGCCGAGCATCGACTTTGCATCGGCCAATGCCTGGACCGTCTTTTTATACTCCCGGTATACTTGCACCGTTTCTTCAAGATCGGACTGTTCTTTCGAATAGGTTCGAAGTTTGCTCGGATCACCGATTACGTTGGGGTCACACAACAAATCGGTCAGTTTGTTATAGCGGTCTTCCAAGGATTGCAAACGATCTATCATAGCTCTCACTTCCTGTTGCTTTCTATTATATGTTCTCCCGCAGACGCCGCTTCCTCCAAAACTTCATTTCCTTGCGGCTCCAGTACGGCCAGCACCGAAGCGATCGCCACTTCGATTTGTGCATCGTCCGGTTCCCGGGTCGTCAGCTTTTGCATCAATAAACCGGGCGAAACGAGCCAAGCCGCCAGCGGACCGGAGTGCCCTGCAGACCAACGGATCAATTCGTAGGAAAGATCGGCAATCAAAGGAAGCAGCAGAATCCGGGCTGTCACCTTGAACCAAAAGGGCAAAGATTCACCTGAAACAAACGCGAACACTGCCACGGACAACAGCATGACAAACAACAAAAAACTGGTTCCGCACCGTTTATGAATTATTGAGTGCCGCCGAACGTTTTCGACCGTCAGCGGATCTCCCGCTTCGCAGCAGTTGATCGTCTTGTGTTCGGCGCCATGGTATCCAAATACTCGCTGCATGTCTTTCATTCGGCCGATCAGCCAGACATAGCCGGTAAACCCAGCCAAGCGAATCACACCCTCGACAAGGGCAAACCAACCTCCTCCGTCAGTCAACCGGCTGGCCGCAAAAACGGGAATCCATACAAAAAGCAAGACTGCTGCGGCTAAGGCACCTAACAGGGTCAACGTAATTTCCCAAGGGCGCAGCTCTTGCTCTTCTTCTCCGGATGAAAGGTTGGTCGATTTGGTAAGGGCGTATATTCCAAGAATCGTCGATTCAAACAGAACCAGCGAACCGCGAATCACCGGAAATGCCAAAATCGGATATTTTTCCGCATAGGAGCGGCGGGTTTCCGTTTCCACATGAAGCTCGTTGTCCTGTTTGCGCACGGCATATGCAACCCGATTGGCGGAACGCATCATGACGCCTTCCACAATTGCCTGTCCCCCGAGATAGGGTTCCACGGAATCCAACCCCCAGCATGTAAGGCCGAGAATAATATATTAAGTATAGTACAGAAGGTTCCTGCCGTCAAAAAACAACTCAAAAAACATGTCAGATCGTGACATGCTCAGACGGCAACCACCTCTTCGATTTCATTCAGAAGAATGTTGTACACTTTTTTCTCATCGGCATGATAGAAAATCAGATGCTGAAGCTGCAAGTCCAGGCTCAATATCCTCCCCAGCAAAATTTGTTTTTGACCTCTTTCCTTCAAACGTACGATACGGACCAATCTTCCCGTTTCAATCCAAATTTGCAGTTGTCCTTCGTAATTATTCATGCTGAACCTCTTTATGAACTGAAAGTGAAGTCTTGTTGTATTCATAAGAATAAAGCTGCTGACAGAAATCTGTCAACAGCCGGGGAATCCCCCAACCCTAACGAGGCGGCAGCACTGGAATGTCTCGTGACAACTGCTCAATTTCACCGTCCATGGAGGAAAGCGGACGGCCGTTTCGGATGTTTTGCGAAACATCGAATACCCGACGCGAGAGGACATTATCTGTCGAGATATGAACCGTACGGAATACCGGCGCTTGCACCAACAGCATGCGACGGACTTCCTGGGCGATTTGGGCAGCTCGTTCCCGCGGCACCGTGCGATGCAGCGACAGTCCGACGATTGCCGTTTGTCCGCGCAGCACCGCGCTCGCACTGGCAACTCCAGGAACTGTTTGCGCCAAATCCGCCACCCGGTCGGCCGTCACCCATCCGGAGTAAGGACCCTGCGTCATATCTGCACTTCCGCCCGCCATTGGCGCCAGACTGCGCAAGTTCACCGGTGGGTTGTTCATGTTGTTGTTGCCGGATAACCAGCTCCGGTCTCCGTCCCCGTCGAAATCAATTCCCCGATTGTCATACCGGGGCTCGAGCGACTGTCTTTGCATACGGTCGCCGGCGGCTGGTGTACATCCCGCCAGTGCGCTGACCGTCAATGCGCCGAGAACAGACCATGCGACCCATTTTGTTGTTCGCACAACAGCACCTCCTTCGGGGTAGTTGTATTTTTCCCCGATGAGGCGGTAACCAATATGGTAAAATCCGACTACGCTTCTTTCGCCAATTCGTGCGGAACTTCGTGACAGTGGCGGCAGCGCGCTTCATAGCTTTCGGACGCTCCCACCAGGATCACCGGATCGCTGTACAAAGCCGGTTGGCCGTTGATCAACCGCTGGGTTCGGCTGGCAGGATTGCCGCATTTTACACAAATCGCCTGCAGTTTGTCCACATTTTCCGCCAACGCCATCAACACAGGCACCGGACCGAACGGTTCGCCGCGAAAGTCCTGATCCAGCCCCGCGCAGATGACCCGTTTTCCGCTGTCTGCCAATTCGGTTACAAGTTCGATGATTCCCTCGTCAAAAAATTGGACTTCGTCGATGGCGATCACCTCCGTGTCCGATTCGATCAACGATTTCAAGTGAGCCGCATCTTTGACCGCCACCGCCGCTTCCCTGTCGCCCGCATGGGACACGACAGCCTCCAGCAGGTAGCGATTGTCGATCATCGGTTTGAACACTTGCAGTTTCTGCTTCGCAATACGAGCTCGTTTCGCGCGTCGAATCAGTTCTTCACTCTTGCCGGAAAACATGCTGCCGCAGATCAGCTCCACCCAGCCCAATCGTTTGATCAAATTCAATCCTATCTCTCCCGTTCTTGGTTTGTTCCCTACTACATTCGACAGGATGCCCAAAAATCCTCCACCAATACGACCGAACCCGGTTCTCCCCATCCGCTCCCTGCCGTAAAGAAAACTTGGCTCCGCCAAGCCTTTAGGCGCAGGCGAGCCTAGTTGCCCTTATACTTGTTACCTTGAAAACTTATAAATTCTGGCAAGTACAAAAAACGCAAATAACGCCCTTGCAGAGCAGGTTGCAAGGGCGTTTCATGGCATTCCGATATTCTATTTCAATGCCAACCCCATTTTTTAAACACTTCGTGCGATTTTTCCGTTTTCAGATATTCGATAAACTGTTGGGCGGCCTCCCGATTGTCGGCGGTTTTGGCAATGACAATCGGAGTTCCCCTGAATAATTTGTCCTTTTTCGGCAGTTCGACCAGATCCATGGTGTCTTTCAATCGGTAGTACCAGGATTCGTAGGTCACCCACGCGTCCAGTTCAGGCGTTGCTTTCCACTTGTCAATTCCTTCCGCACTGTTCCCGGCTGTTACCGCAATGTTCTTTTGGATTCCGGCAATCAGGCCTTTCGTGCCTGCCAGATCTTCCCATAGCCCCAATTGTCCCGCACCGTTGACATCAAGGATCTTGATGCCCGGTTTGGCCAGGTCTTCCAATGTTTTGATGTTTTTCGGATTCCCTTTGCGAACCAGAATTCCGGCGGCTCTCGGATACAATTCCGTTCTCGTCTTGTCATCGACCAATTCGGGATGACGCAATGCAAAATCGGTCAGCATATATTCCGCGCCACCAAAGAAAATGTCCGCATCCTGTTTCGCCTGTTCGATCCATTTGCCTTCCGGACCTGCAACCACTTTCACTTGGATGCCTTTTTCTTTCGCGAACATCTCCGCCAATTCATTCATCGGACCAAAGGGTCCACCCGGTCCGTACACCATCAACACATTGGAAGCAGCGGCCGCCGTATTGGCGGTTGTTGTCGTGGTCGGTTTGGACTCTGTATTTGCGCCGCATCCCGCAAGAAGTGCGCTTGCCGACAGCATCCCTGCAGTCAACACGATCGCCAAATGTTTATTCATTGTCACCTTTCCTTCCTGACTTTCTCACTCTTCAGTTCACTTTTCACCAATGCCGTTTCGACGAACAGCCTTTGATCGGTAAGATACAACGCATCCAAGGGATAACAAGTCTCAAGTGACAACGCGGGGTATGCCGTATCCGGCAGTTCATCTTTTACATGCAAGATCCGCTGTCCCGTCACTTTGAACGTAAATATCCCCTGTTCCGTGCGAACCGTAAAGGTATCACCCGGCTGCAGCCTGTCGATATGCCGAAACGTGGTTGCATTATGGGCCGCGATAATGCTCTTGCCGAGCTGACCGGGAAGTACGCTGTCAGGCAAATGACCGGGGGCTTTGGCCAACTCGGGCTCGTCCGTGCCTTCCAAAATGGCTTCCTTTATCTGCAGGGAAGGGATCTCCAACATGCCGATCACCTTGCCTTTTGTCGGCTTCTCCACGGATGAGGGGACCGGTTCGGGGTATAAACCGCGGCTGAAAGGTTTCGTTTCTGTCGGCGGCGCCTGTTTGTTTTCAACCATTGCCGTTGCCTGTTCACGCAGCGTGTCGGACATGTAGTTGGAATACCCGATGGTCAGGAAGGGATAAAGGAAGACCGCAGTGCCGAGCACCAGCAGTCCTCCCCCCAGAATCTGCAGTTGTCGCTTGTTCATGCAAAACCGATTTTCGTTACGCGGTGCGGCGGCGAGCAGCAAACCATACGGCTGCAGCCCCGATGATCATGACGGAACCGCCGGCCACCCAGGGAGCAGCGGAAATTCCCGCAACGGGCGAAGTCGCATTTTTAACCGGTGCTGCCGGAGAAGTAACGGCCCAACCTACACCTGCGCCTGCAATCGGGTGGGACAAGGTGGTGCCTTCAATCTTTGCCGGAACTTTGTTTACGACCATCTGTCCGTCAACGGTGGTGTCATAGTACTTGCTGTTGGCGGTGATCTTTGCGTCGGTGTAGAAGAACATCACCGGCTTGTTGAATTTGGCGACCAGTTCATTCGTAGCTTTGTCGGTCACTTTGAACGCAAAGTTCATCAATACGGTTTCATTGGCGGGAGCTTTTGCCTGGAAGTCCGCGTTTGCTCCCTCGATCACTTGAAACTTGACCGGTGCGGTGAAAGCGTCCGCCGGAACGTCGATTCTAACCGAACCGTATGTGATGGAAGCGGCCTGTCCCGGGACAATCTCCTTTTCAACTGCCACGTTAGGGAAGCCAAGTTTTTGAAAATCAGGCGCTGCCGCCGAGGCGAAGGACGCGAACATCGTCATGACAAAAGCAGCAATCAGACTCAAGATCGACACACGTTTCATTTTTGAAGCACTCTCCTTTTATTGTAATTTTCATTTTTCAATAAAGATAACGACAGGTCGGAAGGAACGGTTCGAGAAAAATTTCAAATCCGAAAAATAAAAAGCGCCATCCAAGGATGACGCTTGTGTCTTACAGGTTGTATTTTTTCTTGAACTTGTCAACACGTCCGCCAGCGTCGATAAACTTCTGTTTGCCGGTAAAGAACGGATGGCACGCCGAGCAAATCTCCACGCGCAGTTTTTCTTTTACCGAACCGCTTTCGAATTGGTTGCCGCATGCACAAGTTACGGTCGTAATTTTGTAATTCGGATGAATTCCGGGTTTCATTTCTATCTTCACCTCTTTCCGGCTATAGATTGGGCCATAGCCATCTCTCCAATACACAAAAGGTATTATATCATCGGATAAGGTTCGTTGCAATGTGTCAATTTGCCAGTGTCAATTTGCCATTGCAAATTTGCCCTGATCGAGCTGCAGGAGCCGGGCTCCGAACCAGGAAGCGATTTCCGGCTGATGGGTAATCAATACCGTTGGAATTTCCAACTGTTCGATCACCTCTTGCACCAAGGGCAGCGCTTTTTGCAATGTGCTGGCGTCCAATGCGGCAAAGGGCTCATCCAGCAGCAACGCTTCCGGTTCCATCAACAGCGCCCGTCCCAACGCCACCCGCTGCTGTTCGCCCCCCGACAAGTCACGGGGATAACGTTCTTGCAGCGAACGCAACCCCAAACGTTCCGTCGTTTGATTCAAAAGCGCTTGCATCCGCTCATCCGGTTGACCCCATCGTGTTCTTGCAAACAGCAAGTT